>NZ_JBEYXW010000004.1:0-124131 GCF_040645195.1 Saccharomonospora sp. NPDC046836 | reverse complement strand
CGTGCGACTCGCGTGCGTGGGCGGGCAACTCGCTGACTGGAGTGGGCGACTCGCGTGCGTGGGCGGGCAACTCGCTGACTGGAGTGGGCGACTCGCGTGCGTGGGCGGGCAACTCGCTGACTGGAGTGGGCGACTCGCGTGCGTGGGCGGGCAACTCGCCGACCGGAGCGGGGGACTCGCGTGTTTGGGTGGGGGACTCGCGCACCGGAGCGGGGGACTCGCGCGTGCGTCGGTGGTCGGCTTCAGAAGGTGG
This sequence comes from Saccharomonospora sp. NPDC046836, assembly GCF_040645195.1. NCBI lineage: Bacteria > Bacillati > Actinomycetota > Actinomycetes > Pseudonocardiales > Pseudonocardiaceae > Saccharomonospora > Saccharomonospora sp. NPDC046836. Next base: position 123,878 of record NZ_JBEYXW010000004.1, on the reverse strand, counting down.
GGAGTGTGTGCCATGCCAGCCCTGGGTCTTCCGCGTCGTCGCGTAGGACGGTTCCCTCGATCAGGCCGTAGGGCCGGTCGGCGGCGTAGAAGACCTCGTTGTCGTTGGTCAGGCCGAAGGGGCTGAGGTCCACCAGGAAATGGTGCTTGTTGGGCAGAGACAGCCGGATCTCGGCCACCTCCGGGTGGGCCTTCAGCACCGCCTCACCCATCGCGTACAGGGTCTGCTGCAGCGACAGGCTGTGCGTGGTGGCGAAGGCCTCCAGCAGTGCCGCGCGAATGCCGGTGAACGCCTCGCTCCAGTCGACCTCACCGGTTCCGTAGCGCCAGCGCGCGGTGACCGCCGTAGCCAGGATCCGGTCGTTCGTCTCGGCCAGCGTGGTGTAGCGGTCACGCGGGAAACCGTGGAACTCCGAGCCGGTCGTCTTCAGCACCACGAGATCGGTCAGGCCGGAGACGATCCACGCCTTGCCGTCCTGCACGGTGACCGCGGTGGTGCGGTTCTCCCCACCCGCACGGGAGAACGCGTGGTCGTGCGGCGCCCCGCCGACCTCCATGCGGTCCCAGCCGTGCTCGGCGATGAGCACCCGTGCGCCGGTGATCTGCTCGTAGGAATCCACGAAGTGCTTGCCGAGGCGCAGCGCGAAGTCCTCGATCTCGCCGACGCGTTGCTCCTTGGCGAAGGCGTAGACGGTGTTCTTCTGCGTGTCGGTGGCCACGACGTCGGCGTTGTCCCCGGTGAGGTGAGTGGCCGCCAGTTGGCCGCGCAGCGACGTCGACACGGTGAGGTCCCTGAGGTGGTGGACCGGCCCGTCGCGCTCGACGGTCACCAGGCGCACCTCCGCCTTGCCGTACTGGTTGGGGCCCAGTGTGATGGCCATGCCGGTCAGCTCCCTCGGTAGGCGGTGTAGGTGAACGGGCTCAGCAGCACGGGAACGTGGTGGTGTGCCGTGGGATCGGCGATGCGGAAGGCCACGGTGACCTCGGGAAAGAACGCCTCCGGCCCCGCGTACGCCTCGATGTCGAACACCAGCCTGTACACCCCGGCCGGCAGTGTGTGCGGGCCGAGCTCACGTACGCGGCCGTCGTCGTCGGTGCGGTCCTCGGCGATCTCCGTCCAGTCGTCGTTCTTCGCCTCCAGCCGCACCGGTATCCCGGCCGCGGGCCGCCCCGCAGTGGTGTCGAGGACGTGGGTCGTCACCAGGCTCATGGGAGAACCGCCTTCTCCAGTCGCAGTGTCGCGATCTTGACAAGTTCCCGGCCCGCGATGGCGAGCTCGGTGTCCGGGTCGTTGCCGAGGCGCCGCCGGAGGTCGGCGAGCAGCTCCTCGCCCCCGCGCCCGCTCGCACACACGAGGAACACGTGGTCGAACCGGGCCTCGTACTCGGCGTTGGCTGTACGGAACAACTCGGTGGCTTCATCGTCCACACCGGACTGTTCGGCGCGCGAGTGACCACTCGCCGGTTTCTCGCCGATCCGCGGGTGCGCGGCCATCGCCGCGTGGATCTCGCCGGGCTCCAGCACCAGATGGGCCGCCGTGAGCAGCGCGGCCCGGTCGGCATACGGCCGCCCGGCCAGCAGGGCGCCGACCCACCGTGGCACGGCGAGGCAGCTGCTGAGCAGTGCTTGGAGCCGCCCGGGATCGGCGGCGTTGAACTCTGCCAGCCGGAGTTCGGTCATTCCGCAAAGCTAAGGCGACCACCGAACGCCAGTCAACAATGTGTTGAACTGGATCATGGTTCACGGTTCAGGTAGTTGTACACCGTGAACCGGGTGACGCCGAGCGCCTCCGCGACCGCCGCCGCCGACTTCCTGAGCTGGAAGGCCCCTCGCTCCTCGAGCATCCGCACAGCACGCTGCTTTCCTGCCCGGTCGAGCCCGGCCAGCCTGCTGCCGAGTTCCGCCTCGACCTCGCGGATCATCTGATCGAGCACGCTGCCGGGCTCCGCCGGGGCCCTCGCGGGTGCGCCAGGGTGCTGTATCCGCAACGTCAGGCCGGTTGCGCCGCCGTCGAGCGCCGCGCGCACGATGTCCGGCAGCGCATCCAGGAGCACCTCGGCCTCGCCGCGCGCGGAGGTGCCCAGCGGCCCGAACTGGGTGCTCAGGCCCGCGTTCTCGGCGGCATCCCGTGCCCGGACCGCATGCGCGGGCGGGTCCGTCTCGCCGCGAAAGGGCTCGCTGGTGAACTCCGCTTCCAGTTCCACGCCTGCAACGTAGCTCGCCGCCGGACCGTTGACGAGGGCGCGAACTTCTCGCTACTGTCATAGAACGAAAACTTAATTCCGCAATACGGAAACTATGCGACCGAAGGCGTGGTCCGATGACCGAACAGTCCGGCGCACGGTACGGCCTGCGCTACGACGTGAACCTGTCCATGCTGTTCACCGAACTGCCGCTGCTGCGGCGGCCCGCCGCCGCGCGCGCCGCGGGGTTCGGTGCGATCGAGTTCTGGTGGCCGTTCCCGGTCGCCGTGCCGGGCGACACCGAGGTGGACGCCTTCGTCTCGGCCGTCACCGAGGCGGATGTCCAGCTCGTGGGCCTCAACTTCTTCGCCGGGGACATGCCGGGTGGTGACCGGGGTCTGGTGTCCTGGGTGGGAAGGGAGAACGAGTTCCGCGACAGCGTCGACGTCGCACTCGGGATCGCCGAGCGGCTCGGTTGTCGCACGCTCAATGCGTTGTACGGCAACCGGATCGACGGTGTGGACCCCGCCGAGCAGGACGAGCTCGCACTGTCCACACTGGATCGGCTGGCCGCCGTGACCGCCGACCTCGAGACCACCGTGGTGCTGGAGCCCCTCTCCGCGGCGCCGCGGTACCCCCTACGCACCGCCGCCGACGTGCTCGCCGTCATCGACAAGGTCGGCAGGCCCAACGTGCGCCTGCTCGCCGACCTGTACCACCTGGCCGTCAATGGTGACGACCTCGGCGCGCTCGCCGCCGACCACACGGCACGCATCGGTCACGTGCAGATCGCCGACGCCCCGGGGCGGCACGAGCCCGGTACGGGTGAGCTCGACCTCAATGGACACCTCGCCGCGCTGGAAGCGGCCGGATACAACGGATTCGTCGGATTGGAATACCAGCCAAGCGGCGACAGCGAGTCCTCTTTCGACTGGCTGCCGCGGATGAGGAGGGCACTGTGAACGTCGGATTCATCGGACTCGGCATCATGGGCACGCCGATGGCCGCGCATCTGGTGGCGGCCGGACATACGGTCAGCGGCTACGACGTCGTGCCGGAGGCGGTCGGCAAGCTCGAGGCGGCGGGCGGGCGTGCCGCGTCCTCGGTCGCCGACGCCGTCGCCGATGCCGATGTCGTGATCACCATGCTGCCCAACCACCCGCACGTCGAAGAGGTCGTCCTCGGGGCAGGCGGGGTGCTGGACACGGCCAAGCCGGGCACGCTGCTCGCGGACATGAGCACGATCCGGCCGGAGACGTCGATCGCGGTGGCGAATGCCGCGCGGGAGAAGGACATTCGCGTGCTCGACGCACCGGTCTCCGGCGGCGAGGCCGGCGCCCGGCAGGGCACGCTCTCGATCATGGTCGGCGGTGACGAGGCCGACTTCGCCGCGGCGTCACCGTTGTTCGAGGCCTTCGGGGCGACCATCGTGCACGTCGGTCCACATGGTGCAGGCCAGGTGGTCAAGGCAGCCAACCAGCTCGTGGTCGGCGGGATCTACGCGCTGGTCGGCGAGGCCATCGTGCTGATGGAGGGGTCCGGTGTGGACGCTGGTACCGGGCTGGACGTGCTCGCCGGGGGCCTTGCCGCGAACCGCATCCTCGACCTCAAGCGGGAGTCGATGGTGGCAAGGCGGTTCGAGCCGGGTTTCCGGATCGACTTACACCACAAGGACATGAGCATCGCGCTGGCTGCGGCACGGCAGGCCGAGGTGTCGCTGCCGATGACCGGTCTCGTCGCCCAGCTCATCGCCGCGGCGCGCGCGATGGGCCACGGCTCGCTCGATCACTCCGCGCTGCTGAAGGTCACCGAAGAACTCTCCGGCCGAGCGTGAAGGGGCATGCCATGGCCAAGGTTCCTGTCATGAAGGCCGTCGTCGACGTGCTTCGGTCAGAAGGCGTGGACACCGCATTCGGCTGCCCCGGTGCGGCGATCCTGCCGCTGTACCACGCCTTGCAGGACAGCGGCATCGAACACCTCGTCGTGCGGCACGAGGAAGGCGCCACCCACATGGCCGACGGGTGGGCACGCACGACCGGCAACGTCGGTGTCGCGATCGGCACCTCGGGGCCTGCCGGAACGAACATGATCACAGGTCTCTACACCGCGCAGGCCGATTCCATCCCGATCCTGTGCATCACTGGGCAGGCGGTGTCGACAAAGCTGCATCAGGAGGCGTTCCAGGCTGTCGACATCGTGGAGATCGCGAAGCCCGTCACGAAATGGGCAGTGCAGGTCAAGGAAGCGGCACAGGCGCCGTGGATCTTCCGTGAGGCCTTCCGCATCGCACGCTCGGGCCGCCCGGGACCGGTGCTCATCGACCTGCCGCTGGACGTGCAGAAGCAGGAGATCGAATGGGACGCCACAATCGACACCCCGTTTCCGGTGGTCGCGCCCGCGCCGTCGCCCGCGCGGGTCGAGCGGGCACTGGACATGATCCTGGCGGCGCAGCGGCCGCTGATCCTGGCCGGTGGTGGCGTGGTGCTCGGCGAGGCGAGCGGACCGCTGCGTGCGGTGGCCGAGCGGCTCGGCGTGCCGGTGGGCGTGACGCTGATGGGCAAGGGCAGCTTTCCGGAGGACCACCCGCTGTTCGCGGGAATGGCGGGCATCCAGACCTCGCAGCGCTGGGCCAATGCGGCGTTCCTCGAGGCCGATCTGGTGCTGGCGCTCGGCGCGCGGTTCGGCGACCGGCACACCGGTGCGCTCGATGTCTACCGCGGTGAGCGCGAGTTCATCCACGTCGACATCGAGCCGACCCAGATCGGCAAGGTCTTCGGACCCGACCTCGGCGTGGTGTCCGACAGCAGGGCGTTCCTCGAAGCGCTGCTGCACGTGGTGGACGAGCGTGGCGCGCCCATCGATCCGGGTGTGCCGGTGTGGGTGAACCGGATCGCCGAACTGCGCCGCGAGCTGCCGCGGCGCGAGGACTTCGACGCGATCCCCATCAAGGCGCCACGGGTGTTCAAGGAGGTCAACGAGTTCTACGGCGAGGACACCTACTTCGTCACCGCGATCGGGCTGTACCAGATCTGGTCCGGCCAGTTCCAGCGTGTGCACAAGCCCCGGCACTACCAGGTGTGCGGGCAGGCCGGGCCACTCGGCTGGGAGATCCCGGCCGCGATCGGGGTGAAGAAGGCCCGCCCGGACGCCGAGGTGGTCGGGGTGGTCGGCGATTACTCGTTCCAGTTCCTCGTGGAGGAACTGGCCGTTGCGGCGCAGTACGACATCCCGTTCGTGCTCATCATGCTGAACAACGAGTACCTGGGGCTCATCCGGCAGGCCGAGCTCGGCTACGACATGAACTTCCAGGTGGACCTGCACTACGACCAGTACGGCACGGACAACGTCAAGATCATGGAGGCCTACGGCTGCTCGGGTACGCGGGTGGTCGATCCCGCGGAGATCCGCGGTGCGCTGGAATGGGCGCGCAAGGAGGCGGAGGGCACCAGCCGTCCGGTGCTCGTGGAGATCATGATCGAGCGGGAGGCCAATGCCGCCATGGGTACCGCGCTCGACAACGTCACGGAGTTCGAACTCTCCTGACTCGCCGGATCGGTTGCCACGCTCGGAGAATGAGAAGGTGACCGATATGGATCTCGTCATCCGAGCCCAACGCGCCATCACCCATGAGGGCGAGGTGGCGCGCACCATCGGCGTTCGCGGCGGCCGGATCGTCGCCGTCGAACCGTACGAAGCGGCACTCGCCGCCGACCGAACCGTCGAGCTGGCCGGCGATGTCGTGCTGCTGCCCGGGCTCGTTGACACGCACGTGCATGTCAACGACCCCGGCCGCAGTGAGTGGGAGGGTTTCGAGACGGCGACCCGCGCGGCGGCAGCAGGTGGCATCACCACGCTCATCGACATGCCGCTCAACAGCCTGCCGCCGACCGTCGACGTCCCGGCACTCGAAGTGAAGCGCAAGGCGGCACTCGGCCGGGTGCACGTCGACGTCGGGTTCTGGGGCGGTGCCATCCCCGGCAACACCGCCCAGCTGCGCCCCCTCCACGAGGCGGGTGTGTTCGGCTTCAAGAGTTTCCTGCTGCATTCGGGCGTCGACGAATTCCCACCGCTCGCGCCGGATGAGCTGGCCGAGGCGATGCGGACCCTGCACGGCTTCGACGGGCTGCTCATCGTGCACGCCGAGGACGCCGACGAGATCGAGCGCGCACCGCAGCCGCACGGCCCGCGCTACGCCGACTTCCTCGGCTCCCGCCCGCGCGCGGCGGAGAACACCGCGATCGCCAGGGTGATCGAGCTGGCCCGGCGCACCGGCGCTCGTGCCCACATCCTGCACCTGGCCTCGGCCGAGGCGCTGCCGCAGCTGGCGCGAGCCCGGCGGGAGGGCGTTGTGATCACCGCCGAGACCTGCCCGCACTACCTGACCTTCACCGCCGAGGAGATCGATGACGGCGCGACGCAGTTCAAGTGCTGCCCGCCGATCCGGGAGGCCGCCAACCGGGAGCTCCTCTGGCAGGGGCTTGCCGATGGCGTGATCGACTGCGTCGTGAGTGACCACTCGCCGTGCACGCCGGAGCTCAAACGCTTCGACACCGGCGACTTCGGCCAGGCATGGGGCGGGATCGCCGGTCTGCAGGTCGGCCTGCCCGCGGTGTGGACCGGCGCCCGGCAACGCGGCTTCGCGCTGACCGACGTCGTGCGATGGATGGCCGAACGACCCGCCGCGCAGGCAGGACTCCGGCGCAAGGGGCACCTCGCCGCAGGCTACGACGCCGACTTCTGCGTGTTCGCACCCGATGAGGCGTTCGTCGTGGACGTCGCGGCCCTGCGGCACCGCAACCCGGTGAGCGCCTACCATGGCAGGCCGCTCGCCGGGGTGGTGCGCTCGACCTGGCTACGCGGCAGGCAGGTCACCGGCGACGAGCCGCACGGCAGCCTGCTGATGAGGGAGGGACAGTGACCGACCGTCCGGAGTGGACAGCGCGGACCGACCTGGCGTCACGTCGGTTCGGCGGAACGGTGATGTGGGCCAGCGACGAGCTGTTCGCCGAGAAGGAGAACCTCGTCAACCCGTGGCTGCCACGGCACCAGCCGGAGACGTTCGGCCCGAAAGGCCAGCTCTACGACGGCTGGGAGACCCGGCGGCATCGCGAACCGGGCGACGACCGGGCCATCCTGCGGCTCGGCCTGCCCGGAACGATCGCCGGCGTGGTCGTGGATACGGCGTTCTTCAAGGGCAACTACCCGCCGTTCGTGTCCGTCGAGGCGTGTGCGCTGCCCGGCTATCCGAGCGTGTCCGAGGTTGCCGGGGCAGCCTGGGACACGCTGGTGGACCACGCACCGGTCACAGGGGACGCGGAGACGTACTTCACGGTGGGCGCCGCGCGGCGCTACACGCATGTGCGGCTGACCATGCATCCCGACGGCGGCATCGCACGGCTGCGGGTACACGGCGAGCCGATACCCGATCCGGCACTGCTCGACGTCGCAGCGCTCGACCTGGCGGCGCTGGAGAACGGGGCCGCGTGCACCGCGTGCAGCAACATGTTCTACTCCTCGCCGGACAACCTGCTCGCGCCCGGCCTCGCGGCCAACCAGGCCGAGGGCTGGGAGACCGCGCGCCGGCGTGACGGTGGCAACGACTGGATGATCGTCCGGCTGGCCGGTGAGGGTGTGGTGCGGTTCGCCGAGCTGGACACCAGCAACCTGCGCGGCAACGCGCCAGGCTGGGCCGCGCTGTCCGGTAGCTCCGATGTGGACGATCCGGATGGCTGGTTCGAACTACTGCCGAAGACCCGCCTGCAGCCGGATACCCGGCACCGCTTCGCCGTACCGGAATCGCGTGCGGCTACCCACGTCCGGCTGGACATCTATCCCGACGGTGGGCTCGCCCGCCTGCGGCTGTTCGGCGGGCTCACCGATCGCGGCCGGGCAGCGCTCACCACGCGCTTCGACGCCACTTCCTGAACCTGGTCACGGCCCGAGCAGGGAACGCAGGCGCTGCTCGCGTTCGGCAGGCGCCTGCCTGGGGCAGCTGGTGCACTTGTCGCCGCCGGTTGCCGCATAGATGAGGCAGCACGACGCGCGCCGTGCCACCGGCCGCGCACCAATGTGGACGAAGCGGGGCCGGGGAAGCTGCGGGCCGACCGCGTCACCGAGCGCGGCGGCGAGCTCCATCGCGTGTGCGGGGTCGCCGACGGCCGACCCTGCCCACAGCAGCCGGTTGGCGATCGAGTCGGCGGCGATGGCCCACAACGACCGTGCCGTGGCACCGCTGACCGCCGCACTCGCCTCCACCGCCGCGCCGAGCGCGCCCGCAAGCGCCGCGCCCAGCGTCGCCAGGTCGCGGCCCAGCGTCCGCTCCGACCGGGCGTCCAGGTAGCGCCCGTCAGGGGCGAGGTCGAACACCACCGCGTCGAGCGCGGGATCACGGGCGACACCGGTGTGCACGAGGGGTTCCAGCGCGGGTGCCACGAGTACGGACGACGCCGAGTACCAGCGGATCGTGCCGAGTACCCGATCGCTCGCGGCGCCGTACAGCGCCGCCGCGCGGACGAGATCTTCGCGCAGCCACGACCGGTCGGCAAGCACGGTTGCGGGCACCTCGGCGCTCATCCGAGCCTCCGGTAGATCGACACCTGGAACGACGTGGTGACCTCCACGGTCTCGCGCAGTGCGGCGAGCCGTTCGCCGAGGCCGTTCCGGTGCAGGTGATGTGCGTTGGGGCCCATGAGAACCACCCGCCGCGCATCGGCAGGACCGAGCTGCACCGTCCTGGCGGCGTCCTGTTGCCCTACCAGCTCGAACCGGTCGGCGAACGCCTCGTCGATCCGCCGTTGCTTGTCCCCGGCGACATCCAGCAGCCCCAGCTGCCCCGCCAGCTCGCCGAGATGCCCCGGCCCTGGCGTTGCCACGAGCACCGTGCCGCCAGGACGCAGTACCCGATGGAACTCGGCGGCGTTGCGCGGTGCGAAGACGTTGAGAACGACGTCGGCGACGGCGGAGCCGACCGGCCACCGCTGCCACAGGTTCCACACCACCGCGCCGATGCGCGGGTGTGCCCGTGCCGCCCGGCGCAACGCCGGCGCCGACACGTCCAGCGCGAGCCCCGCCGCGTCCGGCAACGCGTCGAGCAGGCGAGCCAGGTAGTACCCGGTTCCGGCGCCGGCGTCGACGACGAAACGGCCATCCGCGTGGTGCGCCAGCACCTCCGCCAGCGGGGTGTAGAAACCGGCGGCGAGGAACTCCGCGCGTGCCGTCACCATCTCGCTCGTGTCGGCGGTCCCGGCCGCGACCCCCGCATGGAGCAGGTTCACGTACCCCTGCCTGGCGATATCGAACGCGTGGCGCTGTTCGCATCGCAGCGCGTTGCCGGTCCGGCCGAGAGGATCGGCGCAGACGGAGCAGCGCAGTGCCGCCACGACCGCGGACGGTAGCGATCGAGTCGGCGTTTCATGCGAGGTCACAGACCATATTCGACCACGACGTTTCGTAAGCCGACGAATCGGCACCGGTGATCGGAAACTTATCCGTAACATGGCTGCCCATTTGGTTCACGACGTCGAAACCTGAGAAACCATTCCGCGCAACACGTCTTCCCGATGCTGTGCCGCAATTGTGAGTTCGGCGATCCGGCTCTCGAAGGAGGAGAAGCGTGGAAGGAAATACGGCCTGGTTGTTCACCAGCGCCGCTTTGGTGCTGTTGATGACACCGGGGTTGGCGTTCTTCTACGGTGGCATGGTCCGCTCGAAGAGCGTGCTGAACATGCTCATGATGTGCTTCGGCTCGATGGGGCTCATCGGCGTGCTCTGGGTCATCTACGGCTATTCGGTGGCGTTCGGCAATGATGTCGGTGCCGGTCTCCTCGGCAACCCGTTCGAGTACCTCGGGCTGTCCGGTCTCATGGGCGGCGAGGCGCTGACCACCACTGGTTTCGCGGCGTTCCAGGGCATGTTCGCCATCATCACCGTCGCCCTGATCGTCGGTGCCATCGCCGACCGTGTGCGGTTCGGTGCCTGGCTGCTGTTCGCCGGCCTGTGGGCCACAGTCGTGTACTTCCCGGTGGCGCACTGGGTCTTCGCGTTCGACAACACGGACTCGGGAGTGGTCGGCGGCTGGATCGCCAACACTCTCGGCGCCTTGGACTTCGCCGGTGGTACCGCGGTGCACATCAACGCCGGTGCGGCTGCACTGGCGCTAGCACTGGTCGTCGGGAGGCGTCGCGGCTGGCCCAAGGAGCCGATGAAGCCGCACAACCTGCCCTACGTCATGCTCGGCGCCGGTCTGCTGTGGTTCGGCTGGTTCGGGTTCAACGCCGGTTCGGCGCTGGCCGCCAACTCGGTTGCCGGTGTGGCCTTCATCAACACGCTCACCGCCACCTGCGCCGCGATGCTCGGCTGGCTCCTCACCGAGCGGCTGCGTGACGGCAAGGCGACCAGCCTCGGCGCCGCGTCCGGTGTCGTGGCCGGCCTGGTGGCCATCACCCCGGCGTGTGCGTTCGTCGACACCTGGGGCGCGCTGTCGATCGGTGCCATCGCAGGCATCCTCTGCGCTCTGGCCGTCGGCCTGAAGTACCGCTTCGGCTACGACGACTCGCTCGACGTCGTGGGCGTGCACCTCGTCGGCGGCCTGGTCGGCACCCTGCTGATCGGCTTCTTCGGCACCACCAACGTCAACGAGGGCAGCGTCAACGGGCTGTTCTACGGCGGCGGTCTCGAACAGCTCGGCAAGCAGGCTGTCGGCGCGGTCGCGGTCATGGTGTACTCGTTTGTGTTGTCCCTCATCATCGCGCTGATCGTCAAGGCCACGATGGGACTGCGGATCAGCTCCGACGACGAGCGGTCCGGCATCGACGAGGCCGAGCACGCCGAGTCGGCGTATGACTTCGCTGGAGGACGTGGCGGCCGGGCGGCTTCTGTCGACCACGGCGTGAGTAGCGACAGCGCGAAGAAGTTCGAGGAGAGCAAGTCATGAAACTGATCACCGCGATCGTCAAGCCGTTCACGCTCGACGACATCCGGTCGGCTCTCGAACAGCTCGGCGTCCTCGGCATGACGGTGAGCGAGGTCCAGGGTTACGGCCGCCAGAAGGGCCACACCGAGGTCTACCGCGGCGCCGAGTACGCCGTCGACTTCGTGGCCAAGCTCAAGGTCGAGGTCGTGACCGACGACGCCAACGTCGAGAAGGTCATCGACGCGATCGTCAGCTCCGCGCACACCGGCAAGATCGGTGATGGCAAGGTGTGGGTGACCCCGGTGGACACCGTTATCCGAGTCCGCACCGGCGAACGCGGCGCAGATGCCCTCTAGGCGCGGGCCGTGGTCGTAGGAGGGCTTGTCGAAGCAGCCAACCGGCTGCTGGAGGGTCGGCACGGACGGCTCGGCACCGCTGCGCTTCGTGCCGCGCTGGTCGACCTGTACGAGTTCTGGCTGAACAGGGCCGCCACGGCGGCCGGCGTCGACACCGCTGAACCCGGTGTCGCGCTGGTCGCCGTCGGCGGCCTCGGCCGTCGGGAGCTCGTGCCGTTCTCCGACCTCGACCTCGTGTTGGTACACAACGGAAATCCGAAAATCGGTGAGATCGCGGATGCGCTCTGGTACCCGCTGTGGGACGCCAGGGTCGGTCTCGATCACTCGGTGCGTACACCGGGGGAGGCGCTCAAGGTCGCCTCCGAGGACCTGCGCACCGCGATGAGCCTGCTCGACGCCCGGCATCTCGTCGGGGACGCCGACCTCACCGCGCGGCTGGTGACGGCCGCGCGTGACCACTGGCGGCGCACCGCCCGCAAACGCCTGCCGGAACTGGCGGAGGCCACCCGCACCCGCTGGCGGCGCAGCGGCGAGATCGCCCAGTCCGCCGAGCCGGACCTGAAGTACGGCCGGGGCGGACTGCGTGACCTGGGGTTGCTGGAGGCGGTCGCGGTCGCCCAGCTCGCCGACCGCCCTGGCGAGGAACTGCAGGCGGCACGCGAGCTGCTGCTGGACGTCCGCACCGAACTGCGGCGGGAGCTGCGCCGCGACCGTGACGTGCTCGGTGCCGCCGACGCCGAGACGGTGGCAGCCGCGCTGGACCTCGGCGACCGCTTCTCGCTCGCCCGCAAGCTCTCCGGGGCGGGCCGGGCCGTGGCCTACGCCGTCGACGTCGCACTGCGCTCGGCTGTCGAACCACCCAAGACCCGGTTCGGCAGGCGCCCGAGCCGCGTCCCGCTCGACGACGGTGTTGTGTTGCACGGCAACGAAGTTGCGCTGGCGCGGGATGCGGTACCCGCCCGCGACCCCGGCCTGCTGCTGCGGGTGGCCGCGGCGTCGGCGCGCTCCGGCAAGCCGATCGCGCACGGCACGTTGCGCACACTGGCCGACTCGGCGCCCGAGCTGCGCGCACCGTGGCCGGAACCGGCACGGCAGGCGCTCACCGAGCTACTCGGCGCGGGGGAGGGGCTCGTCGACGCCGTCGAGGCGCTCGACCGCACGGGCCTGTGGGCCAGGCTGTTCCCCGAGTGGGGAGCGGTGCGCGATCTTCCGCCCCGTGAACCGGTCCATGCCTGGACCGTCGACCGGCATCTGGTGCAGGCCTGTGTGGAGGCGTCGAAGCTCACCACCACGGTGTCGCGGCCCGACCTGTTGCTGCTCGGTGCGCTGCTGCACGACATCGGCAAGGGGCGCGATGCCGACCACTCCGAGCTCGGCGCGAAGATCGCCGCGCAGGTCTGCGTCCGAATTGGTCTGTCCGATGAGGACACTGCGACGGTCGTGGGTACGGTGCGGCATCACCTGTTGCTGGCGCACACGGCCACGCGCAGGGACATCAGCGAGCAGGGCACCGTCGAGCGGGTGGCCAAGACTCTCGACGGCAATCCGCTGCTTCTCGACCTGCTCCACGCGCTGACGCAGGCCGACTCGATCGCCACCGGGGCCGGTGTGTGGACCGAGTGGAAGGCAGGCCTGGTCGCCGAACTGGTGAGCCGGTGCAGGCAGCTGTTGCACGGCAACGCCTTCACCGCACCCGATCCGCTCGACGACACCCAGCGCGAGCTGGTGGCCGAGGCGGTGCGTACCACGAGGGGCGAGGTGCGGATCACCGCCGCGGGCAAGCTCGCGACGGTCGTCCTCGCGGTGCCCGCCAACGCCGAGCTGCTCACGCCCGCAGCCGGCGTACTGGCACTCAACTCCCTCGAGGTGCATACGGCCATGCTGCGTACCCATGGCGGTGGCCGGGTCGGCGTGTTCACCGCGTCACCGCGGTTCGGCACGTTGCCGGACACCTCGCTGTTGCGTGACCAGTTCGCCAGGGCGGTCGCGGGTGGCCTGCCGCTGAGCCACAAGCTCGCGGAGAAGGAACAGGCCTACGGCGCCGCGCTGGCCGTCCCGGCGGCGCCGAAGGTGCTGTGGTTCGACGACGAGACGTCGGGGGCCCACACGGTCGTGCTGGAGCTGCGTGCGGTGGACCGGATCGGCCTGTTGTACCGGGTCGCCGGTGCGTTGCGGCGCTGCGACGCCGAGGTGCGCTGGGCGAAGGTCGCGACGCTGGGCGCCAGGGTGGTCGACTCGTTCGCCGTATCCGCCCGGCAGGGCGTCATCGACACGGCCTGGCGCCAGCGAGTCGAGCAAGCCGTCCTCGCCGCGGCCTCGTAGGTAGATCTACCCAGGGGGTTCCGGTGTCTTCACGCTGCCGGCACGCCCCTGTCTGCGGGAGGCTGGAGCACGCCACAGGCAGGCGCCCTGACCGGTGGCGCCTCGCCTGGTGCTGGGGGTCTGGCGAGTCGGGATGGGCCGTGGGGCGCCGAGGAGGGAGCGCACCGCCCGGCCGCAGCGGGGGAGCTGACCGGCCGGGCGGCTGTGCGCGTACGCCCGGCCAGTACCCTGGGGTGTTGTCGGCCCGCGGTGAGCCGGCTGCCGAGTAACCACGACCTGCTGGAGCGTGCACCCCGTGTTCGACACACTCTCCGATCGGCTCACGTCGGTCCTGCAGAACCTCCGCGGCAAAGGCAAGCTCTCCGATGCCGACATCGACGCTTCCGCGCGCGAGATCCGGATCGCGCTGCTGGAGGCAGACGTCGCGTTGCCGGTGGTCCGTGAGTTCATCCGGCAGGTCAAGGAACGGGCCAAGGGCGCTGAGGTCTCGCAGGCGCTGAACCCGGCACAACAGGTCATCAAGATCGTCAACGAGGAGCTCATCGGCATCCTCGGTGGCGAGACCCGCCGCATCAACCTCGCCAAGACCCCGCCGACGGTCATCATGCTGGCTGGTCTGCAGGGTTCCGGTAAGACCACGCTCGCCGGCAAGCTCGCGCTCTGGCTGAAGAAGCAGGGCCACACGCCACTGCTCGTGGCCTGTGACCTGCAGCGGCCGAACGCGGTGACGCAGCTGCAGGTCGTCGGTGAGCGCGCCGGTGTGACGACGTTCGCGCCGGAGCCCGGCAACGGCGTCGGCGACCCTGTGGACGTGGCGCGGCGCAGCATCGAGGAGGCCAAGCACGCGCAGCACGACGTCGTCGTGGTCGACACCGCGGGCCGGCTCGGTGTCGACGAGGAGCTGATGAAGCAGGCCGCGGACATCCGCGACGCGGTCACTCCCGACGAGACGCTGTTCGTCGTCGACGCGATGATCGGTCAGGACGCGGTGACCACCGCCGAGGCCTTCCGCGACGGCGTCGGCTTCTCCGGTGTGGTGCTGACCAAGCTCGACGGTGACGCGCGTGGTGGTGCCGCGCTGTCGGTGCGGCAGGTCACCGGTCAGCCGATCCTGTTCGCCTCTAACGGGGAGAAGCTCGAGGACTTCGACGTCTTCCACCCCGACCGTATGGCCAGCCGGATCCTCGGCATGGGTGACATGCTCACCCTGATCGAGCAGGCCGAGCAGGCCTTCGACCAGGAGAAGGCCGAGCAGGCGGCGGCGAAGCTCGGTTCCGGCGAACTCACGCTGGAGGACTTCCTCGAGCAGATGCTGGCCGTGCGCAAGATGGGCCCGATCGGCAACCTGCTGGGCATGCTGCCAGGCGCCGGGCAGATGAAGGACCAGCTGGCCCAGGTCGACGACAAGCACCTCGACAAGCTGCAAGCCATCATCCGCGGCATGACACCGGCCGAGCGGGACAACCCCAAGATCATCAACGCGTCCCGGCGGCAGCGCATCGCACGCGGTTCCGGTGTCGCCGTACGCGACGTCAACGACCTGGTCAACCGGTTCTTCGAGGCCAGGAAGATGATGCAGCAGATGGCGGGCCGGTTCGGCTTCGGCATGGGCAGCGCCACCAAGAAGCAGAACCGCAAGGGCAAGAAGGGCAAGAAGGCCAAGGGACGCGGCCCCACGCAGCCGAAGGTGCGCGGCGGCTTCCCCGGCGGTCTGCCCGGTGGTTTCCCGCCGGCCGCCGGTGGCGGGATGCCGGATCTGTCACAGCTCGGCGGTGGTCTCAACGACCTGCCACCGGGGTTTGATCCCTCGAAGCTGAAGCTGCCGAAGAACAAGTAACGGATGTACCGGCTGCGGGGTGTCGTGCTGCCGGACGGCACCGACCGTGATGTCTGGGTCAGCGACGGGCGTATCTCGTTCGAACCGGTCGAGGGGACGCGGCTGCTCGACGGCGGTTTCCTCGTGCCGGGGCTGGTGGACGCACACTGCCACCCCGGCATCGGTGTCGGCGGGCCCACCACGCTGGCGGAGGCGGCCGCGCAGGCGCTGACCGACCGCGATGCGGGCACACTGCTCATCCGCGACTGCGGGGTACCGATCGACACCCGCCCGCTGCAGGCGCGTGCGGATCTGCCGCGCATCATCCGCGGCGGTAGGCACCTCGCGCTGCCCAAGCGCTACGTCCCAGGGCTCGGCGTCGACCTCGACCATCCGGACCAGCTGCCTGCCGCAGTCGCCGAGCAGGCTGCGGCGGGAGACGGCTGGGTGAAGCTCGTCGGCGACTGGATCGACCGCGGCGTCGGCGACCTCGCCCCGCTGTGGCCGGACGACGTTCTGGCAGAGGCCGTCAAGGTCGCGCACGAGGCGGGCGCACGCGTCACGGCCCACGTGTTCGGCGAGGACGCACTGCCGGGTTTGATCAATGCCGGGATCGACTGCCTCGAGCACGGCACCGGGCTCTCCGCGGATCTGCTCGCCGAGATGGCGCGGCGTGGCACGGCGCTCGTACCGACGCTGATCAACATCGAGAACTTCTCCGGCATTGCCGACCAGGCGGTCAGATACCCGCGCTACGCGGCCCACATGCGCAAGCTCCATGCCGGCGTCGCGGACATGGTGCGGGCCGCGCTGGATACCGGTGTCGCGGTGTACGCGGGAACCGATGCGGGTGGCATGGTCGAGCACGGCAGGCTCGCCGACGAGGTGGAGGCGCTCAACCGGAGCGGGATGCCCCGGGAGGAGGCGCTCGCCGCGGCGTCCTGGGCGGCACGTGAGTGGCTCGGCCATGAGGGCATCGCCCACGGGGCTCCCGCCGACCTGGTCGTGTACGACGCCGACCCGCGCGAGGACCTCGCCGTACTCCGCCGCCCCCGCCACATCCTGCTCCGCGGCACCCTCATCAGGTAACGCTCCGGTCCCCACGGCCACCTTGGTTGCGTCCAAGGCACCCGTCTCCCCCACCGCCCAAACGGAGACGCTTCGCGCCGCAGTGCCTGACTATGGTGGCCTTGGGAGCCTTAACGGCGCTGACGGCAGGGAGGTGCGGTGGCGCAGAGTGATGAGACGTCGCCATCGATCCGGGAGGGGCTCGTTCTCGGCGCGCACTGGGGATTTCTCGCGTTCTTCGCCTCGCTCGGCGGCTACTACCTGCTCTCCTTGCTGCTGACCGGGCTGGTGGTCCACGGCGGCGCGCTCGGTCCGGTGCAGCTGGCGCACCTCGGCCCGCTGGTACTGCTCGCGTTCGTGCCCAACCTGCTCCTCGGCGCGGGGCCCGCGTTCGCCGCCCGCCGCTGGGGTCATGGGGTGCTCGCCGAGTTCCGAGTGGTGCCCGACCTTCGGGACCTCAAGGTCGGCCTGGCGTGTGGTGGGTTCTCGCTGCTCGCCGGTTACCTGATGAACCTCCTGTTGCTGCACGTCTACGGCACGACCCGGATGACGGATCCGCTCACCGAGGTGTTCGGCGGCCTCACCGCTCACCTCGCCTGGCTCATCGTGGCCGCGGTGGTCGTGGTGGCGGTTGCGCCGCTGACCGAGGAGCTGCTGGTCCGCGGGGCACTGTGGAACGGACTCGCGCACTACCGGGTGCCCGACTGGGTGATCCTTGTGCTGACCGCACTGGTGTTCGCGCAGCTGCACGCCGAGCCCACTCGGATGCTCGCGCTGCTGGCGCAGGGCATCGCCATTGGAAGCGCGCGGATGATCACCGGCAGGGTCGGCGCGAGCCTGGTCGCACACGCCACGAACAACCTGGTGCCGGCGTTGTTGCTGTTCTCCTCGTGACAGCCCGTGTGCGCACAGTAGGCTCGCCTGGAACGGACGGGTGTTTCCGGGAGGATGGGTGTGACGTCACCGAACGCGGGGGAGCAGGCGCCCGATGTCGGCCAGCCGACCGCACTGGCGTCGCCGCCCCACCGGTGGGGTTTTGGCGCCTTTCTACTGGTTGAAGCTGTACTGCTGGCATCGGCCGCCTTCGTGGGCGCGCTGCTGTCCAGGGACGGTGGTCCACAGTCGCTTCCTGTGCGTGATGTGCTGATAGGCACCATGGCGCCCACGATCATCGCGGCACTTACGGCGCTGGCGATCACGAAGCTGCGCGGTAATGGTCCACTGGCCGATCTCCGGCTGTCCTGGCGCTGGGACGACGTCAAGTTGGGGCTCAAGTTCGGCGTGCTCGGCCTGGCCTTCACCCTCGTGGGCGTGTTCGTCTGGTCGCGGCTCGTGGGGGAGGAGAACTCGACGTCGGCGATCAGCGCGCTGATCGAGGACAAGCCGATGTCCGTGTCCGCGGCGGTGGTGATGTTCCTCTACCTGTGGCTGCTCGGACCGATCTGCGAGGAGATCATCTACCGCGGCCTACTGTGGAGCGCAACCGAACGGCTGGAATGGGGCAACGAGAAGTGGGCCCGGTTCGCCGCGTTCCTGCTGTCGACGGCGGTGTTCGCGGTGAGCCACCTTGAGCCGCTCCGTACCACGCTGCTGCTGGTGATCGCGGTGCCGATCGGGCTTGCCAGGCTGGTGACCGGCCGGCTGCTGGGCAGCATTGTCGCCCACCAGATGAACAACTTCCTGCCCGCGCTGGCCATCCTGCTCACCGCGTTAGGTGTCGTCAGCTACTGACGGGTGGCCCATCCCGTGCCGCCCGGTCATACCCGTCCCCCACGGGGGGCACGGGCAAGCCGCGTGCCTTGATCTCCGCGATCAACTCCAACTCATGAGCGTAGACAGCGCGCCGCCGCTGCTCCGTTTCCCATAGTTTGTACAGAAGTTCCTTGTCCCCCAACGATGTCATGGGGACCCCGTTAACGTTCATGAATCCAGCGTAGCACGAGACTCGAACATGTGTTCGACACATTGTCAGAATTTCTCGCGAGGAGTACGTTCCGATTAGCCAAATTTGGCTACTGGCGGGAGGGTGAATGGCTGGCGAGCAAACCGTGCCGTTGTTGCCGTGTGGGTCGATCGATGAGGTGACGTCGTTCTACGAGATGTTGGGATTCACTCGCACCTACCGGCAGGTCCGTCCCAACCCCTACGTCTCACTGCAACGCGAGGATCTCCGATTGGACTTCTTCGGCATCGACGGGTTCAGGGCGGAAGAGTCCTACGGCTCGTGTCTCGTGCTGGTGTCCGACACCGGTGCGCTGTTCGATGCGTTTGCCGCCGGGATGCGCGCCGTCCATGGCAAGCTTCTCGTCTCCGGGATCCCTCGGATCACGCGGCCACGCAAGCGGAAGAACGCCGACAACCTGTCCGGGTTCAGTGTCATCGACCCGGGTGGGAACTGGATCAGGATCCACGCGGTCAAGACCGGCACTGTCGACGACGAGCCCGCCCTGAGAGGGCTGGCTCGGTCGATGCGGAGCGCCGTAGTGATGGGTGACTCCCATGGCAAGCACGACCAGGCCGCGCGAATTCTGGACGGTGCGCTCCAGCGGGATGGAGACACCACGACGGGTGCCGACCTGGTAGAGGCACTCGCCTACCGCGCAGAGCTCGCCGTGCGACTCGATGACACCGCCGGCGCCCGCGGCTTTCTCGCCCGGGCCGGCGAGGTGCCCCTTACCGAGGCGGAACGAGCCTCGCTCGCCGATACGCTCGCGAGCCTGCACGACCTCGCTGCGATTCTGCAGGACTGACCGCCCATGTCGGTGGTTCGGCTGCTCGTGCTCGGTGCGATTCGGCGGCGTGGGCGTGCCCACGGCTATCGCGTTCGCGCTGACCTGGAGGCATGGGGCGCACACGAATGGTCCAGTGCGACCTCTGGTTCGGTCTACCACGCCCTGCGGTCCATGACCGAACAAGGCCTTCTCCGCGCGCATGAAACAACGCCCAGCGAGGCGGGGGGACCGCCGCGCATCGAGTACGAGCTCACCCCCGACGGCGACCAGCTCTACACACGCCTGCTCCGTGACGCGCTGTCCAGCCGCGACCCTCGTCTGGACTTACTCGCCGCCGCCGTCGGCCTGATCGACGATCTACCCCGCGCCGAGGCCGTCGACCTGCTCCGCGAGCGCGCAACCGCGATGGAGCAATGGCGGAACAGCATCACCACGCACCTGCCGCCAGACGTCGACCTCGACACCTGGGGACCGGTCGGCGCCGTCATCGACCTCTGGCTCCACACCGCCGACAGTCGCACCACCTGGACGACCCGCCTCATCGACCGCCTTGAACAAGGCGCCTTCCAGATGGCCGATGACAACAGCCCCGCCGCCAGGGCAACGGACCGGCCCTCCACTTCGGACCAAGCGCACTAGGCGGGCAACTCGCGTGTGGGAGCGGGGGACTCGCGGGCTGGAGCGGGCAACTCGCGCACCGGAGCGGGCAACTCGCGGGCTGGA
This sequence comes from Saccharomonospora sp. NPDC046836, assembly GCF_040645195.1. NCBI lineage: Bacteria > Bacillati > Actinomycetota > Actinomycetes > Pseudonocardiales > Pseudonocardiaceae > Saccharomonospora > Saccharomonospora sp. NPDC046836. The sequence continues at coordinate 103,768 of NZ_JBEYXW010000004.1, read as the reverse complement.
CCGGGGGACTCGCGGGCTGGACCGGGGGACTCGCGGGCTGGAGCGGGGGACTCGCGCGGAAGGCGGCAACTAGGCCTGCGCCCGCAGCAGGCGCGCCCGGCTGTTGCCCAGGTGGACGCGTACCGCCGCGCGTGCCGCGTCGGCATCCTGCCGCTCGACGGCGGCGTAGATGTTCTCGTGCTCGGCGATGATCCCGCGGAACCGTTCCTCGCTCGGCCGCAGCCGCTCGCGGTGCATGATGATCACTCCGGGGCCGAACGACTTCAGCAGGTCGCGGAAGTAACGGTTACCCGCCGCCAGTGCGAGTCGCAGGTGGAACTGGAAGTCGGCCTGCACGGCGGCGCTCGGCTTCGCGGCGCTGCCTGCGAAGTCGTCGAGTGCCGTCCGCAGGTCCGTCAGCTGGGCCGCGCTGCGACGCCGTGCCGCGAGCGCGGCCGCCTCCGACTCGACGGCGATCCGGAACTCGATCAGTTCCAGCAGGCCCTCGACTGTCAGCTCACCGGTCGCGCCCACCTCGAACGGCGTGGTGCTCGGCTGCGCCAGCACGAAACTGCCCCGTCCGTGGTGTGTCTCGACCAGCCCGGCGGCCTGCAGCCGGGAGATCGCCTCGCGGACGACCGTGCGGCTGACGCCATGAGCCTCGACGAGGCTGCTCTCGGTGGGCAGCCGCTCGCCGGGCTGGATCACGCCCTCCTGAATGCGGGCTGTCAGGTGGGCGACGAGCTCCTTGGTCCGGTTGGCCACGCGGCAACCTTGACATTCAGCTCCGGCCGACCTCGAACCGGTCCACCGTCCAGGCCCTGGCCTGTTCGCTGAGCGTCACGCCGAGGCCGGGGCGGTCGGGCACCAGCATCCGGCCGTCGGAGATCTCCAGGCGCTCGTTGAACAGCGGCTCGAGCCAGTCGAAGTGCTCGACCCACGGCTCGAGCGGGTACGTCGCGGCCAGATGCAGGTGGATCTCCATCGCGAAGTGCGGCGCCAGCTGGAGCCGGTGGTGCGCGGCCAGGGCCGCCAGTCGCAGGAACTGCGTGATGCCACCGATCCGCGGCGCGTCGGGCTGGATGATGTCCGCGGCTCCGGCGTTGATCAGCTCGACGTGCTCGGCGACGCTGGTCAGCATCTCCCCGGTCGCGATCGAAGTGTCGAAGGCCGCCGCGAGCGCCGCGTGACCGGTGCTGTCGTAGGCGTCGAGCGGCTCCTCGATCCACACCAGCCCGAAGCGCTCCAGCTCCCGGCACATCCGCTGCGCGGTGGGCCGGTCCCACTGCTGGTTGGCGTCGACCATCAACGGGAAGTCCTCGCCGAGGTGTTCGCGCATGGAGGTGACCCGCTTCAGGTCAACGCGCGAGTCGGGGTGACCCACCTTGATCTTGATTCCGCCGATGCCGCTCTCCCGCGCAGCGGTGGCGTTGTCCAGAACCTGCTCCACCGGTGTGTGCAGGAAGCCGCCCGAGGTGTTGTAGCAGCGCACACCGTCCCGGTGCGCGCCGATGAGCTTGGCCAGTGGCAGCCCGGCCCGCTTCGCCTTGAGGTCCCATAACGCGATGTCGATGGCCGCGATCGCCTGGGTGGACAGCCCGCTGCGGCCCACCGACGCGCCTGCCCACACCAGCTTGTCCCACACCCGGCCGATGTCGTTCGGGTCCTCGCCGAGCAGTTCGGGCGCGACCTCCCTGGCGTGGGCGAACTGCCCCGGCCCGCCCGCGCGCTTGGAGTAGCCGAAACCGATGCCCTCATAGCCCGATTCGGTGCCGATCTCGGCGAAGAGCAGGGCGACCTCGGTCATCGGTTTCTGCCTGCCGGTGAAGACCTTCGCATCGCTGATCGGCGTGCTCAGCGGCAGACGAACGGATGAGAGACGGACCCGGGAGATGCGATCGGATGACATGGCAAGAGATCGTACGACTGATGTCGAGATCGTACAACTATGCTAGCGCTGACACCCACAGATGCGCAGCGAGACCGAAGCCGGCCAGCGCGATCGTGATCCGCAATGGTCGCTCCGGCAGCCTGCGCACGATCGCGGGACCGATCCAGCTGCCGACGAGCGCGCCGGCTCCCACCATCGCGGCCGCGGCCCAGTCGACCGGCGACAGGAAGGCGAAGAGAACCGCGGCCGTGAGGTTCGCGGCGCCGGTGGCGATGTTCTTCAGCGCGTTGGTCACCGGCAGGGGTTCGGTGGCCGACACCGACAGCACCGCGAGCATGAGGACGCCGGCGCCCGCGCCGAAGTACCCGCCGTATACGGCGACGAGCGCCACGGCGACCGCGGCCGGGAGCAGGGAGCCTTGTGCGCCGCCCCTTGCTCGCGCCCGGTCGTCGGCGACCTGCCGGAGCCGGTCGGAGAGCAGCAGCAGGGTCGAGCCGAGCGCGATCAGCCACGGCACGATCAACTCGAACATCGACGCCGGAGTGGTCAGGAGCAACAAGGCACCTACAGAGCCACCCAGTGTCGCCATGGTGCTGAGCCTCAGCAGCCGACCGCCCTGGCCGCGCAGCTCCTGGCGGGATCCCGCCGCCGCGCCGGTGGTGGTCGAGATCATCGCGACGGTGTTCGTGACATTGGCTGCGATCGGCGGCAGCCCTGCCGCCAGCAGCGCGGGATAGCTGAACAGGGAGGCGAGCCCCGCCATCGAGCCGACCAGGCCGGCCGCGACGCCCGCGAGTGTGAGCAGTGCGGCCGTGTCGAGCCCCAAGCTCAGAGCCCGGTGGTCAGGTCGGCGGTCGTCGCCAGGTCGACCGGCGCCATGCGTTCGATCGCGAACCGGGTTCGCTTCATGGCCTCGATGATCTCCGCGTGCCTACTGTCGGTGAGGGAGGAGATCGGCACCGAGCAGCTGATCGCGTCGATGGCAGGCGTGGTGTAGCGCAGCGCGAACCCGAAGCAGGTCACGCCGGCGTAGTTCTCCTCGTCGTCGATGGCGTAGCCACGCTCGCGGGTGAGCTCCAGGTCGTGGATGAGTGCGTCGCGGTCGACGAGTGTGCTGGGTGTCAGCGGGGTGACCTCGTCCGGCACGTGCTCGTCGATGCCGATGTCGAGCCGTTCGGCGAGCAGGCTCTTGCCCAGCGACGTGCTGAACGCGGGCAGTCGCCTGCCCACTCGGCTGAACGGTCGGAGGTACCTGCGCGACTCGCGCGTGGCGAGGTAGACGATGTCGCCGCGGTCGAGCCTGCCGAAGTGGATCGTCTCGTCGAGCTCCGCGCTGAGGTCGGTGATCAGCGGCTGGACGATGCGCAGGTACGGGTCGGTGTCGAGGTAGGTCGTACCGGCCAGCAGTGCGCGGATGCCGATGCTGTACTGCGTTCCGCTCGGGTCCGCCCGGACCCAGCCGCGCTCCACCAGTGTGCGGATGAGCGCGTAGACGCTGCTGCGTGGAGCGCCGAGCGCATCGCTCAGCTCGCGCAGGCGGGCCGGCCGGTTCTGTCGCGACGCGAGCAGTTCCAGCAGCTCAACGGTTCTGGCGGCGGACTTCACGCCACGGACGCCGGTCTCTCGGGCACTTTCCACGGTTGACAGCCTATCAACACGCGAGTAAGACTGCTCCGCACATGAACGTCGTCTACATATGGAGACAACTTGACTTCCACGTATACAGGGGAGGTCGTTGAGCGGCTCCGGCAGGGGATGGCGGCAGCAGTGCTGTCCTTCCCGCTGACACCGTTCGACGCCGAGGGTCACATCGACGTGGACGCGTTCCGTACCCACCTACGTGAGCAGGTCGCGGCCGGGCCAGGAGCGCTGTTCCCCTGCTGTGGCACGGGCGAGTTCTTCTCCCTCGCCGAGGATGAGTACGCGACGCTCATCGCCGCCGCGGTGGAGGAGGCTGGCGGACGGGTGCCGGTCGTCGCCGGAGCGGGCTATGGCTGGGCGCAGGCGGCCCGGTTCGTCGCGGCCGCGGAGCGTGCCGGTGCCGACGCGATCCTGCTCATGCCGCCGTACCTGGTGGAAACGCCACAGTCCGGACTCGTCGACCACGTGCGCAAGGTCGCGGCCACCACCGCGCTTCCGCTGATCGTCTACCAGCGTGCCCAGGTCAAGATCGCCTCGGCGAGCGTCCCCGAGCTGGCCGGCATCCCCAACGTCATCGGGATCAAGGACGGCCACTGCGACCTCGACCAGTTGCAGCGGCTGCGGCTCGCCGCCCCGCCGGAGTGGCTGTTCTTCAACGGCGCGGCGACCGCGGAGATGCAGGCTCGCGCCTACCGCGCCATCGGGGTGCCCGCATACTCCTCGGCCGTGCACGCTTTCGCCCCCGAGATCTCCAAGGCCTTCTTCCACGCCTTCCACGCCGGCGATGACGCGGAAGTCGAGCGGCTGCTCAGCGAGTTCTACGTACCGCTGGTGGAACTGCGGGACAAGGGCACCGGATACGCGGTGTCGCTGGTCAAGGCCGCGGCCCGGCTGCGCGGTGCGGGCGTCGGTCCCGTGCGCGCCCCGCTGGCCGACCCGGCGGCACACCACATCGAAGAACTCGACGCACTGCTCACCAAAGGACTCGCCCTCGTCGGCGCGACCCGCTAGGAGGCGACGATGCCCCGTACCCTGCCCACGATCGTCAAGGCGACGGTCACCCCGATCCTCATCAGTGATCCGCCGCTGCTCAACGTCCTCGGCGTGCATCAGCCGTACACCCCGCGAGCCATCGTCGAGCTGGAGACCGACACCGGCGCCACCGGAGTCGGCGAGACCTACGGCGACAGCGAGTACCTCGCCGTCGCCAGGCGGCTCGCCGAAGCGGTGACCGGCCTGCCGCTCACCGCGCTCAACGGCCTGCGCGACCTCGCCTACGAGAAGGCGGGCCTGACCACGGACACGGTCAAGGAGTTCGACCCCGCGGGCCTGCGCGGCAGCCGCACCAACGAGAAGCTGATCCGCAGTGTCGTGTCGGCGTTCGAGGTGGCGAGCCTGGACGCGCTCGGCAAGGAGACCGGTCTGCCCGTGCACGCGCTGCTCGGCGGCAAGGTGCGCGACCGCGTCGAGTACAGCGGTTACCTCTTCTACAAGTGGGCCGAGCACCCGGCCGATGACGCGCCGCGCGACGACTGGGGCGCCGCGCTCGACCCCGACGGCGTCGTGCGGCAGGCCCAGCGCTTCGCCGAGAAGTACGGCTTCCGGTCGTTCAAGCTCAAGGGTGGGGTCTTCGAGCCCGAGCAGGAGATCGAGGCGGTCAAGGCGCTCGGCAAGGCGTTCCCCGGCCACCCGCTTCGGCTGGACCCCAACGGCGGCTGGTCGGTCGGGACCAGTGTCAAGGTCGCCGCGGAGCTCGGCGACCTCCTCGAGTACATGGAGGACCCGACCACCGGCATCGACGGCATGGCCGAGGTCCGCGCGCGTACCGGCGCCGTGCTCGCCACCAACATGTGCGTGACGACGTTCGGCGAGATCGCCGAGGCGTTCGCCAAGGACGCCGTGCAGGTCGTGCTGTCCGATCACCACTACTGGGGCGGGCTCCAGGCCACCAGGGAACTGGCGGCGGTCTGCCGCACCCACGACGTATCGCTGTCCATGCACTCCAACACCCATCTCGGCGTGAGCCTCGCCGCGATGACCCATGTCGCGAGCGTGGTCGGCAACCTCGCCTACGCCTGCGACAGCCACCGGCCGTGGCAGACCGAGGACGTCATCACCGAACCCCACACGTTCGTCGACGGCGCTCTCGAGGTCGGCGACGACCCCGGGCTCGGCGTCGAGCTCGATCGCGACGCTCTGTCCACATTGCACGAACGCTGGCTCAGCCGCGCCGACATGCACGATCGCGACGACGTCGCCGCCATGCGCGTGGCCGACTCCACGTGGACCCAGCCCGCCCTTCCCCGCTGGTAAGCACTTCCCCTTCTGGAGGATCAATGAAGATTCGCTCAACAGCCCGTGGCGGCGCGCTGCTCGCCGCGGCCGCACTGGCCCTGTCCGCCTGCTCGGTGCAGGGCGGTTCGAGCGGCGGCGACGGTGGCGGGGAGTACCCGAGTCGCGCGGTCGAGTTCGTCGTGCCCACCGACCCCGGCGGCAGCACCGACCTCATCACCCGGGCGCTCGCCAAGAGCCTCGAGGAGCCGCTCGGGACTCAGATCGCCGTGGTGAACAAGCCGGGAGCCAACGGCAAGATCGCCGGCAAGGACGTGTTCAGCTCCGAGCCCGACGGCTACCGGCTCGCGGCGATGCCGCAGTCGCTGTTCGCCATCGGGCCGCTGGTGCTGGACGACCCCGACGCGATCCAGCTCGACGACATGACCTTCGTCAAGGGCCTGACCCGCGAGGACTACGTCATGGTGGTCCCGGCCGACTCGCGGTTCAGGACGATCGACGACGTCCTCGCCGCCGACCGCGTCACCTACGGCACCTCCGGCGCCGGCACCGGTAACCAGCTCGCGCAGGCCCTGCTCTTCGGGTCGGCGGACGTTGCGGCGACCGCGGTGCCCTTCGATGGTGGTGGCCCGCAGCTGACCGCGGTGCTCGGTGGCAAGGTCGACGTCGGCTCCGTGCACGTCGCGGAGGCGATCAAGCAGATCGAGTCCGGTGCGTTGCGCCCGCTCCTCGCCTTCTCCGCCGAACGGCTCGAAGCACTGCCCGAGGTGCAGACCGCGACCGAGATCGGCTACGACGTCGTCGTCGACCAGCGGCGGTTCGTCGCGGCGCCGGCCGGGCTGCCGGACGACGTGCGCGAGGCGCTGGTCACCGCGATCGACGAGGCGACCAAGTCCGAGGAATACGGCGAGCTGCTGCAGAACAACTACATCACCCGGTGGGACGTCGATGGCGCCGCCGTCGCCGACCAGCTCAGGGAGAGCAGTGAACGCTTCGCGACGATGACCAAGGAGCTCGGTATCGACCTCAAGGGCCGGCAATGACGACCGCCGAACAGGACGCCAGGCCGAGCGCGGCCTACGCGCGCAGGCAGAACATCATCGCCGCGGCCGTGCCGCTGGCGGTCGGTGCCATCGCCGCGGTCCTGTCCTGGCAGCTCGGGATCGGCGACCTCGCTGATCCCGGGCCCGGGCTCTGGCCGCTGATCGTGAGCGTGGCGATGGTGGTCGTCTCCGCGGTGCTGATCGTCCAGTCGGCGCCGACCGGCGAGGAGGAACGGTTCGGCCGCGAGTCGCTCGTCGTCGGTGTCGGCGTGCTCTCGCTGCTGGGCTACGCGTTCCTGTTCGAGCTCGTCGGCTTCGAGATCCCCACGGTGGCGCTGCTCGTGCTGTGGCTGAAGGTGCTCGGCCGGGAGTCGTGGCGCGTGACGATCGCCGTGTCGCTCGTCGCGAGTACGGCGATCTACCTGCTGTTCATCGCCGGCCTCGGGGTGTCGTTGCCCCACATCGTGCACTTCTAGGGACTGGACACAGTGGACTTCCTATCACCGGTCCTGGCTGGGTTCGGGGTCGTCTTCCAGCCGGACAACCTGTTCTACTGCCTGCTCGGTGTCACGCTCGGCATGCTCGTCGGTGTGCTGCCCGGCCTCGGCCCCGCGGCCACGATCGCCATCCTGCTGCCGGTCACGTACAACATCGAGCCCACGTCCGCGATCATCATGCTCGCCGGCATCTTCTACGGCGCGCAGTACGGCGGGACCATCACCTCGGTGCTGTTGCGCCTGCCCGGCGAGGCCTCCAGCGTGGTCACCGCGATCGACGGCTACGAGATGGCCAGGCAGGGCAGAGCGGGCGCCGCGCTCGGGATCGCCGCGATCGGTTCGTTCATCGGCGGCACCATCTCGATCGTCGCGCTGACGTTCGTGGCGCCGCTGGTGTCCGGCTTCGCGGTCGACTTCGGCCCCGCCGAATACACGATGCTGGCCGTGCTCGGCCTGCTGCTCGTCACCACCATCGGCACCAGCTCGGTGGCCAAGGGCCTGCTCATGGCGCTGCTGGGCCTACTGCTCGCGACCATCGGGCAGGACCCGCTGATCGGCACCGAGCGGCTCACGTTCGGCAGCGACGAGCTGCTCGACGGCATCGACTTCGTGATCGTCGCGATGGGCCTGTTCGGTGTCGGCGAGATCCTGCACAACCTGGAGTCGTCGCGGCGGAAGGTGCCGCAACCGATCAAGGTCGGCTCGGTGTACCCGTCCCGCAAGGACCTTGCCGAGTCGAAGGGCGCGATCACGCGCGGGTCCGTGTCCGGCTTCCTGCTCGGCATCCTGCCCGGCGGTGGGGCCACGATCTCGTCGATGGTGGCCTACGCCGTCGAGCGGCGGGTGACGAAGCAGCCGGAGCGGTTCGGTAAGGGCGCCATCCAGGGCGTCGCCGGGCCGGAGACCGCCAACAACGCCGCCGCGACCTCGTCGTTCATTCCGCTGCTTTCGCTCGGTATCCCGGCGAACGCCACGATGGCGATCATGTTCGGCGCCCTGCTGCTGCAGGGCATCACCCCAGGCCCCCTGCTCGTCGACGAGGAGCCGGAGCTGTTCTGGGGCGTCGTCAACTCGATGTACGTCGGCAACATCCTGCTGCTCGCGATGAGCCTGCCGCTGATCGGGATCTTCGTGCGCATCCTGCGGGTGCGGGCTGCGATCCTGGCGCCGCTCACGGTCCTGATCACGATGATCGGCGTCTACACCGTGCGCAACAACGTGTTCGACATGTTCCTCGTCATCGGACTCGGTGTGCTCGGCTACCTGATGAAAAAGGTCGGCTTCGAGCCGGGACCGCTCGTGCTCGCGTTCGTGCTCGGTGGCATCCTCGAGTCGGCTTTCCGCCGTTCGATGCGCACCTTCGACGGCGACCTGTCCGGGTTCCTCCGCGAGCCGATTGCCGCCACGCTGCTCGGCGCCATCGTGGTACTGGTGGTGCTGTCGGTGTTGCGAGCCGTTCGAACCGCAAGGAAGAAGAAGTCCAAGGAGATCGATGTCACACCTGCTGAGCACCAACCCGCGGACCGGGACGAGCATCGAGACCGGGATCCAGCAGAGCACCGCTGATGACGTCGACGCCACCGCGGCCAGGGCGCGGGTGGCTTTCGCGGAGCTCGAGGGGCGCGACCGGGCGTGGCGCGCGGCCCTGCTGCGCGCGATGGCCGACGAGCTGGAGGCGCGGCGCGCGGAGATCGTGGCCACAGCCGACAGCGAGACCGGTCTCGGCGAAACCCGGTTGAACGGCGAGCTCACTCGCACCTGCTTCCAGCTGCGGCTTTTCGCCGACGTGGTCGTCGAGGGCAGTTACCTCGAGGCGACGGTCGACCACGCCGGTGACACCGCGATGGGGTCGCGTCCGGATCTGCGGAGGATGCTGATCCCGCTCGGCCCGGTGGCCGTGTTCGGTGCCAGCAACTTCCCGCTCGCGTTCTCGGTGCCCGGTGGCGACACCGCCGCCGCACTGGCGGCGGGGTGCCCCGTCGTCGTCAAGGCGCACGAGTCGCACCCGTTGACGTCGCAGCTGTGTGGTGCCGCTCTCGAGGCCGCCGCGAGCGAACACGGTGCTCCCGCGGGCACCATTGCCGTCGTCTACGGCCGGGAGGCCGGGGCGCGGTTGGTCCAGCACCCCGACATCACGGCTGTCGGCTTCACCGGTTCACTCGGCGGCGGCAAGGCTCTGCTGGACCTGATCAACCAGCGGCCGGATCCGATCCCGTTCTACGGCGAGCTGTCGGGCATCAACCCGCTGGTGGTCACAGCGGCGGCGGCCGCGGAGCGTGCGCAGGAGATCGGGAGCGGGCTTGCCGGGTCGTTCACCCTCGGCGCAGGCCAGTTCTGCACCAAGCCCGGCCTGGCGTTCGTGCCGCGCACCGACGGTGGCGAAGCGGTGCTGGCCGCGCTGGTGTCCGCGGTCGAGGGCGTCGGCGGGCAGGTGCTGCTCAATTCCGGCATCCGGGACAACTTCGCCGCGGGCGCGGACCGGCTCGCCGCGCTGCCCGGCGTCTCGACGCTCGCCGTCGGCGGCACCGCTGATGCCGGGTTCGGTGCGCAGCCACGGGTGCTCACCATCGACGCCGCCGAGCTCGACGACAGCATCGCCCAGGAGTGCTTCGGGCCCCTCGTCGTGGTGGTGCGCTACGGCGATGACAAGGAACTGCTCGACGCGCTGTCCCGGCTGGAGCCGTCGCTCACCGCGACGCTGCACCTCGGCGCGGAGGAGGCGGCCGGCCGCACCGAGCTGCTGGACAGCCTGCGCAAGGTCTCCGGCAGGCTCGTCTTCGACGGCTACCCCACCGGCGTCGCTGTGTCCTGGGCCCAGCACCACGGTGGCCCCTGGCCGTCGACGAACGCCATTCACACCTCCGTCGGCGCGACCTCGATCCGCCGGTTCCTGCGCCCCTACGCCTGGCAGGGAGCGCCGCAGGCCGTGCTGCCTGCCGAGCTGCGGGACGGTCCGGTGGATGTTCCCCGGCGGGTGGACGGCGTGCTGACGCTCCCCGGGAACGAGTGAGTCGAGGGGTCTGGCAAAATGGTGGCTTGCCCGCTCCGGTTCGGACCCTCTCACCGTGCCGGGGCGACCACCTATACCTGCGGGCACTCGTATCCGGCTCCCCACTCGGATCGTGTCCCGACCCGAGTATCGAAAACGACAGGAGTACCCACACCCGTGGCCGTCAAGATCAAGCTGCAGCGCCTGGGCAAGATCCGTGCGCCGTACTACCGCATCATCGTCGCGGACGCCCGTACCCGGCGGGATGGCAAGGCCATCGAGACGATCGGGAAGTACCACCCGAAGGACGACCCGAGCTTCATCGAGGTCGACTCCGACCGCGCCCAGCACTGGCTGAAGGTCGGCGCGCAGCCCACCGAGCCGGTCCAGCGCCTTCTCGAGATCACCGGTGACTGGCAGAAGTTCAAGGGCCTGCCCGGTGCGGAGGGCACGCTGAAGCAGGCCGAGCCGAAGCCGTCCAAGCAGGACCTGTTCAACGCCGCGCTCGCTGCCGCGGGCGAGGAGCCGACCGCTCAGGCCACCACGCCCAAGAAGAAGGGCGGCAACAAGAAGGCCGAGGGTGACAAGGCGGAGGCCGAGACCGAGAAGAAGGCCGACGAGGCGTGAGCTTCCTGGCCGACTCGCTCGAGCACCTGGTGCGCGGCATCGTCGACAACCCGGACGACGTCCGGGTCGAGCTGATCACCACTCGCCGGGGCCGCACCCTCGAGGTGCACGTCCACCCGGATGACCTCGGCAAGGTGATCGGCCGTGGCGGCCGTACGGCCACCGCCCTGCGCACCGTGATGGGAGCCATCGGTGGGCGGGGAGTACGCGTCGACGTCATCGACACCGACCGCTGAAGACGCGCAAACGGAGCAGTACCGTGCAGGTCGTGGTCGGCCGGGTCGCGAAAGCGCATGGCATCCGTGGTGAACTCACCGTGGACGTGCGTACGGACTCGCCGGAGGAACGTTTCGCCGTGGGTTCGGTGCTGACAGGTCAGGCCCGCGATGGCAGCACCGCACGGCTCACCGTGGCAGCCGCCCGTTGGCACAGCGGGCGGCTGCTCATGCGTTTCGCCGAGGTGCCCGACAGGACCACCGCCGAGGAGCTACGCGGGGTTCTCCTTCTCGGCGACACCGGCGACCTGCCGCCGATCGAGGACCCGGACGAGTTCTACGACCACGAACTCGAAGGCCTGCGCGCCGAACTCGGTGACGGCACCGTCATCGGCACCGTCCGTGAGGTAGTGCACTCACCGGGCGGGGAGCTGCTCTCCATCGACCGTGACGGCGGGGAGGTGCTCGTGCCGTTCGTGCGGGCGATCGTGCCTACTGTCGACGTGGCGGGTGGCCGTGTGGTCGTCGACCCGCCAGAGGGCCTGCTGGACATCTGAGCATGCGCATCGACATCGTCACGATTTTCCCCGAGTACCTGCAGCCGCTGCGGGCGGCGCTGCTGGGCAGGGCGATCGAGCGCGGCCTGCTCGAGGTCGGCGTGCACGATCTGCGGGACTGGACACACGACGTGCACCGGGCCGTGGACGACGCACCCTACGGCGGTGGGCCCGGCATGGTGATGAAGCCGCAGGTCTGGGGAGACGCCCTGGATGCCGTGTGCGGAGAACGCACCCGGCTCATCGTGCCGACACCCGCCGGCAGGCCGTTCACGCAGAGTCTCGCGCATGCCTACGCCGCCGAGGAGCACCTGGTGTTCGCCTGCGGCCGGTACGAGGGCATCGACCAGCGGGTGATCACCGATGCCGCCCGCCGGATGCCGGTCGATGAGGTGTCCATCGGCGACTACGTCCTCGTCGGCGGTGAAGCCGCCGTGCTGGTGATCGTGGAGGCCGTCGTGCGGTTGCTGCCGGGCGTCCTCGGCAACCCCGTGTCCGCGGAGCAGGACTCGTTCTCCGACGGGTTGCTGGAAGGACCGAGCTACACCCGGCCGGAAGACTGGCGGGGCCTCTCGGTGCCCGAGGTGCTGCGTTCGGGCAACCATGCGCTCATTGACCGCTGGCGCCGTGACCAAGCACTGGAACGGACCTTTCGACGACGTCCCGACCTGCTGGAACGGCTGCCGGAAGGCAGTCTGGACAAGCACGACCTCACGGTGCTGGACCGCCTCCGCGGGGAGCCCGCTGACTAGCGGGTCAGCACATCTGTAATACTTGACCGGTTGGCGCGACCTGATCACGCGCCGCCAAAGCTCCTGGGCCGCCTGCTGCCAGGCCGGTGCGCGCCCGGATGTACGCCGAAGCACATCAAGACGAGGACGGACCATCGATGAACACCCTGGATGCGTTGGACGCTCAGTCGCTGCGTTCTGACATTCCGCACTTCCGCTCGGGCGACACGCTGAAGGTTCACGTCCGCGTTATCGAGGGCAACCGCGAGCGCAACCAGGTCTTCCAGGGCGTTGTCATCCGCCGTCAGGGCGGTGGCATCCGGGAGACCTTCACCGTGCGCAAGGTGTCGTTCGGCGTCGGTGTGGAGCGCACGTTCCCGGTGCACTCGCCGAACATCGCCAAGATCGAGGTCGAGAAGCGCGGTGACGTTCGCAGGGCGAAGCTGTACTACCTGCGTGAGCTGCGCGGTAAGGCAGCCAAGATCAAGGAGCGGCGCGAAGCCCCCTCTGCGTCCTGAGTAGTCAGCCGGTTACCGTAGCCTGACTGCGTGGTCGAGCCCGTGTCTGCCAAAGCCGCCGAAGAAGAACCGGAACCCTCGAAGGAAGACGACCTCGCCGGCCCTGCGTCGGCGGGTGAGGCACCGGAGCGTTCGGATGTGAGCGATGCGACGACGCGTCTACCAGCGGTAGACGCGTCGGAGCCGTCGGAGGCCGGTGGCCTTGCTAGCCGTCCGCCGGTCGGCGAGGACCACGACGCCACTAAGCGCTCAGCGGCGGAACCAGCCGACACCGAGACGGGCGAGACCGAGCCACCCAGGCAGCGGAAACAGAAGAAGCCGCGCTCGTTCTGGAAAGAGCTGCCGATCCTCATCGTGATCGCGCTCGTACTCGCGTTTCTCATCCAGCAGTTCCTCGCGCGTGTCTACATGATCCCGTCAGGGTCGATGGAGGAAACGCTCCACGGCTGCCCCGGGTGCACGCCTGACCGGATTCTGGTCGACAAGATCACCTACGACTTCACTGATCCGGAACCCGGCGACGTCGTCGTCTTCCGCGGGCCGCAGGCCTGGATCGAGAACGACGTCGCGCCTGTCGAATCGGGCAACGCCGTCGCACGCTTCTTCCAGAGCATCGGGTCGGTGTTCGGCCTCGCGCCGCCGGACGAGCGTGACTTCGTGAAACGCATCATCGCCACCGGCGGCCAGAAGGTGGAGTGCTGCGATGCGCAGAACCGCGTTCTCGTCGACGGCAAACCGCTCGACGAGCCGTACATCCATTGGGAAGGCCGGCAGACGCAGGACGAGTTCGGCCCGGTGACCGTGCCCCAAGGCAGCGTCTGGGTCATGGGTGACAACCGCAACAACTCGGCCGACTCCCGCGTCCAGGGCGGTGGCGGCGAGCGCGGTGCCGTGCCGGTCGAGAACATCGTCGGCAAGGCCCGGTTCATCGTCCTGCCACCGTCGCGCTGGGGTGTGGTGAGCGACCACAACCCACAGGCCGCTACCGCGAATGCCATGAGCGCGCCGGCCTGGCAACAGGGCGTACCGTTGGGAGTCGGTGTACTGGCCGCATGGCCGACCATGTGGGCGGGCCGTCGCCTCGGTGCCGCGGTCCGTGGGACGGTCAGACGAGGACGGTAACGGGAGTGAGCGCTGGACCCGCGGGACTGTTGCGCCCTCCCCGTGCCGTGATTCGTGGCGAGATGCCGTGGGCGCTGCAATCCGCACTGGACCGGCGCGGTCTCGGGCCGGTCGCGGGTGTGGACGAGGCCGGCCGCGGCGCGTGCGCCGGCCCGCTCGTTGTGGCCGCCTGCATCCTGCGGCCAGGTGACGGTGCCCGGCTCACCGAGCTCACCGATTCCAAGCTGCTCACGCCGCTGGCTCGGGAACGCGTTTACGAGCGTCTGCTGCAACGCGCCGTCGACTACTCGATTGTGGTGATCCCACCGGACGAAGTCGACGCGCTCGGCATCCACGTGACGAACATCGAGGGGATGCGGCGCGCGGTCGCCCGGCTCGCCGTGCCGCCTGGTTACGTGCTCATCGACGGCTTTCGGGTGCCCGGCCTGCCCGCGCCGAGCGTGCGTGTGATCAAGGGAGACCGGGCGGTGGCGTGTGTTGCCGCGGCATCCGTACTGGCCAAGGTCACCCGCGACCGGATCATGGCGGGCCTGCACGACGAGCACCCGATGTATGGCTTCGACGTGCACAAGGGCTACACGACCGCCGAGCACGGTGAGGCGCTCATGGCCCACGGTCCGAGCGCCGTGCATCGTTGGTCCTACACCAACGTCGCGCTCGCCGCGCAGGCCCATGGCAGGCGTCCGCCGCACAAGGTGATGCTGACCGCGGCCGCGCTGCAGGCCAACGCCGGCAGGCGCGGCACGGTGGATGAGGAGCTCGACCAGTACCTGTTCGATCTGTCCGAGCCGGAACGTGTCGAGGTCTGAGGTGCTTCCCGCACCGTGCTGTCACAATGGTTGTTCCGCCGGCAATGGCGTGCGAGGCTTGCGAGGAGGGGCGCGGATTAGATGAGCGCAGAGGATCTCGAGAAGTACGAGACCGAGATGGAGCTGTCGCTGTACCGCGAGTACCGCGACATCGTCAGCCAGTTCTCGTACGTCGTGGAGACCGAACGGCGGTTCTACCTGGCCAACGCTGTTGATGTCCAGGTACGTGACAGCGGCGGCGAGGTGTACTTCGAGGTACGCATGTCGGACGCGTGGGTGTGGGACATGTACCGCCCCGCACGGTTCGTCAAGAACGTACGGGTCATCACCTTCAAGGACGTCAACGTCGAGGAGCTCGACAAGCCCGAGCTGCGGCTGCCCGAGGACGGTCCGTTCGGCAGCTGACCACCGTCGCTAGCAGCACCCTCTGACAATTTCTGGGTTTCGCGGTGTTCGCGGCCCAGGATTGTCCACATCACCTCACCTGTCCACAGGTTCGCGAATCGGCTCTGTTGGCTCCTCGCTGCGTCCTGGCAGCGTCACAGGGGACAACCGGCGCAGGCCGGAGCAGCCAACCTGGGGGTGGAAGTGGTGAGCAAGACGTTGCGCCAGGTGCGCACGCGAAGTCGTAGATCGCCTCTCGCACTGGGTCGCAGAGGCGAGGAACTCGCGGCCCAGTATCTGCGTGGGCTCGGCATGATTGTGTTGAGCCGGAACTGGCGCTGCCGGGAGGGCGAGCTCGACCTCGTCGCCACTGATCGCAAGGTCCTGGTGGTCTGCGAGGTCAAGACCCGGTCCGGGCGCCGCTTCGGTGAGCCGGCCGAGGCCGTGACCCAGGACAAGGTGGCCAGGGTCCGGCGAATGACCAGCCGCTGGCTTGCGCACTTCCGGGTCGCGTGGTGCCCCGTCCGCTTCGACGTGATCGCTGTCGACTACCCACCGGACGGGCGGCCGTCGCTACGCCACATCGTCGGAGCGTTCTGATGCCGCTCGCACGTGCGTGGTCGGTGGCCCTCATCGGTATCGAGGGCAGGCTGATCGAGATCGAGGCGGATATCGGCGCCGGGCTGCCCGGCACGAAACTCGTCGGGCTGCCGGACGCGGGCCTGCGCGAGGCGAAGGACCGGGTGCGGGCGGCCGTGCGCAACAGCGGCGAGAAGTGGCCGGAGACCGCGGTCACCCTTGGCCTCTCACCGGCCAACCTGCCGAAGGTCGGCTCGGCCTACGATCTCGCCATCGCGGTCGCCGTGCTGGCCGCGTCCGGTTGCGTGCCGGCCACCAGGCTGCTCGGCACGGTGCTGCTCGGTGAGCTCGCTCTGGACGGCAGGGTGCGGCCCGTGCGCGGCGTGCTGCCAGCGCTGCTCGCTGCCCGCACCATCGGCTACCGGCGTGCCGTCGTGCCCGTCGACTCCCTGTGCGAGGGCGCGCTGGTCGACGGCATCGAGGTCGCAGGTGCCGGACGGCTCGCCGAGGTCATTGGCTGGCTTCGTGGTGAGCAGGAGCTGGTCCCGCCGGATCCGCCCGACCTCGCGATGCCGCCCCCGGCGCCCGATCTGGCCGACGTCATCGGCCAGCCGGAAGCCCGATGGGCAGTGGAGGTCGCGGCTGCCGGCGGTCATCACTTGCTCATGACCGGGCCGCCCGGTGTGGGCAAGACGATGCTCGCCAAGCGCCTGCCCGGACTGCTGCCCCCGCTCACCGACGAAGACGCGCTGCAGGTAACCGCGGTGCATTCGGTCGACGGGTCACTGCAGCCGTCGGCGCCGCTGCTGCGCGTGCCGCCGTTCGTGGCACCACATCACTCGATCTCCATCGCCGCGTTGGTCGGCGGCGGCAGCGGGCTGGCCATGCCAGGAGCCATCAGCAAGGCACACCGCGGCGTGCTGTTCCTCGACGAGGCGGCCGAGTTCGGCGGTGAACGACTGGAGTCACTGCGCACCGTGCTGGAGGACGGCGAGGTCCGCATTGCCAGGGCGCGGGGTGTGGTGCGCTATCCCGCCCGCTTCCAGTTCGTGCTCGCGACTAACCCGTGCCCGTGCGCGCCCCCGCGCGATGCCGACTGCTGCTGCACGCCTGCCGCCCGGCGCCGCTACCTCACGAGGCTCTCCGGACCCCTGCTCGACAGGGTGGACCTGCGGGTCCGGATGCGGCCGATGACCGCGATGAGCGTGCACGACGTCGGCGAGCCCGAGCCGACCGCAACTGTGCGGGACCGGGTGTTGCAAGCGAGGGAGCGCGCCGCAAAGCGATGGGCCGAGCGCGGCTGGCAGGTCAACGCCGAGGTACCTGGTCCGGTGCTGCGCCGCGACTATGCGCTGCCCGCGGGCGTCACCCGGCTGCTCGATCGCAGCCTCGACCGGGGCGCGATCACCGCGCGCGGTGCCGATCGTTGTCTGCGGGTCGCCTGGACATTGGCCGATCTTGCCGAGGCAGACCAGCCTGACGCCGACCACGTCGCGGCCGCGCTGGAATTCCGGGACAGGAGAGCGGCATGACGGCCGAGCGGCTCGCCAGGGCCTATTTGGTGCGGGTTGCAGAGCCCCCGGCACCCGCGCTGGCGGCTTTCGTCGGCGAGCACGGTCCGGTCGAGGCCGCCGCGCTCGTGCGCAGCGGGCACGTGCCGGAGCCGGTGCTGCACGAGACCAGCGCCCGTCGGGAGCTGGACCTGGCAGAACGGGATCTTGCCGAGGCCCGCGAGCACGGCGCTCGCCTGGTCACGCCCGAAGACGACGAGTGGCCGGCCTGGCCGTTGCTGTCGCTCGACGTCGCGACCGGGCGCGGTGTGCAGGGCGTGGCAGCGCCGATCGCACTCTGGGTGCGGGGCGGCGGCAGGTTGGACGAGGCCGCACAGGACGCCGTCGCTGTCGTCGGTGCCCGCGCGGCAACCGACTACGGGGAGTACACCGCCGCCGAGCTCGGGTACGGGCTGACCGAGCAGGGGGCGCCCGTGTTCTCGGGGGCCGCCTACGGCATCGACGGTGCTGCCCATCGCGGGGCGCTCCACGCGGGCGGGGTGACGGTCGCGGTGCTGGGATGTGCGCTCGATGCCGGATATCCGGCCGGGCACATCGGACTGCTCAACCGGATCTGTGAGCGCGGCGCGGTCGTCAGCGAGTACCCGCCGGGCACACCGCCGGCCCGCCATCGCTTCCTCGTCCGTAACCGGCTGATCGCCGGGCTCACAGCCGGGACCGTGGTCGTCGAGGCGGGCGTGCGCAGCGGTGCCCGCAATACCGCTGCCACCGCCGGTGCACTGGGCAAGGTCGTGATGGCCGTGCCCGGCCCGGTCGGCTCGGCGATGTCCATCGGCTGCCACCAGCTGATCCGGGACGCTCACGCGACGTTGGTCGCGTCGGTGTCCGATGTGCTCGACACGGTGGGCCGGCTGGGGGCAGGCACGCCGGAAGGGCGTCCCCGGCCCCGCCGGAGTACGGACGGCCTCGGCCCGCAGGCGTTGCGGGTGCACGAAGCGCTCGGCGAGCGACGCGGCAAGTCGCCGGAAGGCATCGCCACCGAATCCGGGGTGCCGCTGCCGCGGGTCCGTGCCCTGCTGCCAGAACTGGAACTCGACGGACTGAGCGAGCGCTGCGAAACCGGTTGGCGGAGGGCTACCGGAAGGCAGGTGGTCAGAGGCACGTAACAGGGCGTTCGGCGAACCGGGGGAGTGGTCGAACCAGCGGAGCCGATCTTCGGGCAGGAGAGCCTGGGCGAGGAGGTCGACGGGCGGATTCTGGAACAAGTAGCGAACAGCCGTCCGTGAGGGGCCGGGCGAACTCCTGGGTCTCGGCTTGATCATGGAGGCGTGGCGATACTTGACCAGAGGGGCCGGGTCGAGCAGCGTCGGTTACATGGCGTCATCAGCTGTGCGCAGACCGGGCGGCCGGCCGCAACGCGGGCCCGAGCGCGCCGACCTGGCAGGTGTGCGCGTTGCGCTGCCGCCGGTCGCGGCCGGACTGATCGATGACTACGCGCGGCATCTCCGGGCCGAGCGTGGACTGTCGGTACACACGGTGCGGGCCTACCTCGGTGACGTGGTGTCGCTGCTGGGTTTCCTGCACGGTGTCTGCGAGGCCGATGGGTCGGCGGTCCCAGCCGACTCGCAACCTGCTCCAGCCGCTGACTCGCGACCGGGTGCACCGGCCGCCTCGCAACCGAGTGCTCCAGCTGACTTGCAGCCGGATGCACCAGCTGGCTCGCAGCCGGGTGCTCCGGCCGCCGAGCGGCAGCCGGGTGCACTAGCTGGCTCGCAACTGGGTGCTCCGGCCGCCGAGCCGCAGCCGGGTGCTCCAGACGGCAAGGATGGCGGCCTGGAAGACCTGGACGTCGGTGTGCTCCGGGCCTGGCTCGCCGGGCAGCGTTCCGTTGGGCGCAGCCGCACGACACTGGCCCGCCGGGCTGCCGCGGCGCGGACCTTCACGGCGTGGGCCTTCCGTCGGGGCGAGCTGGCGACCGATCCCGGCGCCCGGCTGGTCGCCCCGCGCCCGCACCGGAAGCTGCCTGGGGTGCTGCGGACCGAGCAGGCCGGCGAGCTGATGCGTGCTGCTGGTTCCGGGGCAGCCGAGGAGGATCCGGTCGCGTTGCGTGACCATGCGATGCTCGAGCTGCTGTATGCGAGTGGTATTCGGGTTTCGGAACTGTGCGGGCTCGACCTGGACGACATCGAGTTCGACCGCCGCGTCGTCCGCGTACTGGGAAAGGGCAACAAGGAGAGGATGGTTCCGTTCGGACAGCCTGCCGAGCGCGCCCTGCGCCGGTGGATCGAAACGGGCCGCCCGAGCCTGGTCTCCGGATCGTCTGGCGCGGCTACGTTTCTCGGCGCCAGGGGAGGACGCATCGACCCCAGGACCGTGCGGCGGGTGGTGCATCAGGCCGTCGAGGCCGTCCCGGGTGCGGCGGACATGGGCCCGCACGGACTCCGTCACTCGGCGGCTACCCACCTGCTCGAGGGCGGGGCGGACCTTCGCAGCGTTCAGGAATTACTCGGTCACGCTACGCTTGCCACGACCCAGCTCTACACCCACGTGACCGTCGAACGGCTGAAGGCGATCCATGACCGAACCCACCCCCGTGCCCAATGACGCCGGTGGAGTTTCGGCACAGGCAGCGCACCCGGACGGTCGGCCTGCGCAGGACGGTGGCCCGGTGACCGCAGAGTCGCTCGACGCTGGAACCGACGCCGAGGCGACCATCCAGGCGCTGTGGCGCGAGTTCGCCTACTCCCCGAGCCAGCGGGTCCGCGACCGTCTGGTGCTGCACTACGCACCGCTGGTGAAGTACGTGGCAGGCCGGGTCGGCACGGGGCTGCCCACCCACGTCGATGTCGCCGACCTCATCCAGTCCGGCATCTTCGGTCTCGTCGACGCGATCGAGAAGTTCGAACCGGCACGCGGGTTGCGCTTCGAGACCTACGCCATGCAGCGGATCCGCGGCGCCATCCTCGACGACCTCCGCTCCCAGGACTGGGTGCCGAGGGTGGTCCGCAGCCGCGCCCGTGAGGTGGAGCGCGCGCTCGACCGGCTGGGCGCGCGCCTGCACCGCACCCCGACCGACGCCGAGCTGGCGAGCGAGCTGGGCATCACCATCGAGGAACTCCGCGAACTCTACGGTCAGCTGCGCCTGACCAGCGTCGTGGCGCTCGAAGACCTCGTGACCGCCGGCCGGGACAGCGGATCGCTCGTCGACTCGCTGGCCGACGACGATGCGGTCGACCCCGCCGCCGTTCTCGTGGACCGCGACAACCGCCGCCAGCTTGCCGAAGCGATCGCCCAGCTCACCGAGCGCGACCGGATCGTGGTGAGCCTCTACTACTTCGAACGGCTCACCCTGGCCGAGATCGGCAAGGTGCTCGGCGTGACCGAGTCGCGGGTCAGCCAGCTGCACACCCGCGCCGTGCTGCGGTTGCGAGCGAAGCTGGTCGAACAGGTCACGGTCTGAGCCGGTACTCGCGAGCACCGTCGGCTCCGCCATGCGGTGGCGCTTATGCGGTGTCTGGCGTCGTGATCGCCGGGCACGGGTTGGCATCACCGGGTCTTGGGTGGAACCTCCTTCCTTGGAACACTGCTGGGCGCGGCTGGGCCGTGGCGGCTAATGACGGTGCCTTCTGCCTCGGTGCGTCGCCGGGGCACGCTATCGTCGGCTCCTGGTGGAATTCCTTCCTTGGAGCGCATCCGGGCGGCGGATCGGCGGTGTCGGCTTATGGCGCTTCCATGTTGGTCGTCGCCGAGCCACGGGATCGGTTGTCACCCGGGCATGGGTGGGACCTCTCTCTCGGAGCACGCCGGGCAGGTCGGCGTCAGCCGGGTCATGATGGCGTCCGCGGGGCGTCGCCGGGGCGCGGATCGGTTGTCACCGGGTCTTGGGTGGGGCCCCTTCTCGGCGCAGGGGCGGATATGGGTTGGCGTGGGTCGGCGTCAGCCGGCATATGTACGGTGCTTCCTGGTGCGTCGCCGAGCCGTGCGGTCGGTTGTCATCGGGTCGCGGTTGAGCCTCTCTTTTCGGGGCACGGTCGGGTACCGCTCGGCGTCAGCCGGGTCATGACAGCGCCTGTGGGTTGCCGGGGCGCGGATCGGTTGTCACCAGCTCATGACGGCACCCCCTCCCATGGTTTGAGGCGCAGTGCCCCGTAGGTCACGACCAGGCGCAGCGGATCGAGGTACTCCTCGCCACGGCGCACTCCCCAGTGCAGGCATGCGGTGGCGGTGCATTCCGGATGACCGGCCACCACCGTCCCGATCGGCTGTCCCTGGCTGACCTGGTCGCCGGTCGCGAGCATCGGCTGTACCGGCTCGTACGTGGTGCGCAGGCCGCCGTCGTGCTCGACCGACATCACACCGCGCCCGGCGACATCGCCCGCGAACACCACGTACCCGGCCCCCGCCGCCAGTACCTGCTGCCCGTCACCCGCAGCCAGGTCCACGCCACGGTGACCAGGGCCGTAGGGCTGCTGCTCCGGTGCGTCGAACGGCCGCACGACCGACGGCGCGGGCGACAGTGGCCAGGCGAACCGGGGCTCGAGCACCGGCTGAGCGGCTGCCAATGTGGGCTGGGCGGCGGTGGCTGCGGGCAGAGGTATCCCCTTGGCAGCGGCGGGCACAGGCAGGGGCGCCGGCTGGGCCGCAGCTGACAGGGGCAGCAGCGCGAGGAGCACGGCCAGGAGGGCGGCGCTCGCTGCTCGTGTCCCTGGTGTCGGTGTGCAGGAGGTCATGTACCGAGCGTGACGGCAATCGAGGCGCTGTGGGGACGCGGAGC
Source organism: Saccharomonospora sp. NPDC046836 (assembly GCF_040645195.1). Classification (NCBI taxonomy): domain Bacteria; kingdom Bacillati; phylum Actinomycetota; class Actinomycetes; order Pseudonocardiales; family Pseudonocardiaceae; genus Saccharomonospora; species Saccharomonospora sp. NPDC046836. Next base: position 81,609 of record NZ_JBEYXW010000004.1, on the reverse strand, counting down.
CAAATCTGTGGATAACTGGTGGCGATGTGGACAACTCGCGCCTTTGCGGGCCGCCGGTTCGAGTGGTGTCCCAGGGGCGGCGTACACTCTTGGGCGCAGTCTGTGCGGACACAGGCTGACTTCGCGTGCACGTGCGTGCTCCGCCCGAGAGATCGCTGAGCGGAGCGAACGGTGCCCGGCGGTCTCCGCGGTCACGATGTCACCAACGAGTCCGGTCGCCGGCACGGCACCAGGGCGGCTGGCCACCCGGCCCGCCGTGACAACCGGCCCCGCGTGCCGAGCACTGCCCGGCGCGCACAACACAGAAGAGGTGCGAATCCGGCCATGGCCGTCGTCACCATGAAGCAGCTGCTCGACTCCGGTGTGCACTTCGGGCACCAGACCCGGCGCTGGAACCCGAAGATGAAGCGCTACATCCTGACCGAGCGCAACGGCATCTACATCATCGACCTGCAGCAGACGCTGACCTACATCGACCGTGCGTTCGAGTTCGTCAAGGAGACGGTCGCGCACGGCGGCACGATCCTGTTCGTCGGCACCAAGAAGCAGGCGCAGGAAGCGATCGCCAACGAGGCGCTGCGCGTGGGCATGCCCTACGTCAACCAGCGCTGGCTCGGCGGCATGCTGACCAACTTCCAGACGGTGCACAAGCGCCTCCAGCGGCTCAAGGAGCTCGAGGCACAGGAGCAGACCGGTGGCTTCCAGGGCTTGACCAAGCGCGAGATCCTCACGCTGACCCGCGAGAAGGACAAGCTGGAGAAGACCCTCGGCGGTATCCGCGACATGTCGAAGGTGCCCAGCGCCGTGTGGGTCGTGGACACCAAGAAGGAGCACATCGCCGTCGGTGAGGCGCGCAAGCTCAACATCCCGGTCGTCGCGATCCTGGACACCAACTGCGACCCGGATGAGGTCGACTACCCGATCCCGGGCAACGACGACGCGATCCGCTCGGCCGCGCTCCTGACCAAGGTCGTCGCCGAGGCAGCCGCCGCCGGTCTGATGGCGCGTTCAGGCCGCAACGGCACCGCGCCTGCGGGCGAGGACAAGCCCGAGGTCGCCTCCGGTGAGCCACTGGCCGAGTGGGAGCAGGAGCTGCTCGCCGGCGCCGAGTCCGCCGAGCCGACCACCGCTTCCTGAACCACACACCGACCACCCTGCGCATACCGCGACAGAGAACGGATAACGCACGATGGCGAACTACACCGCGGCTGACGTCAAGCGTCTCCGCGAACTCACCGGCGCCGGCATGATGAACTGCAAGAAGGCGCTGGACGAGACCGACGGCGACTTCGACAAGGCCGTTGAGTTCCTGCGCATCAAGGGTGCCAAGGACGTCGGCAAGCGCGCCGAGCGCGCGACCGCCGAGGGCCTGGTCGCCGGCGATGGCGGCGTACTGGTCGAGCTGAACTCGGAAACCGACTTCGTTGCCAAGAACGAAGAGTTCCAGCAGCTCGCCGAGAAGGTCGTCGAGGCGGCCAAGACGCTGCGTACCGACGACGTCGAGCTGCTCAAGGCGGCCGAGGTCGACGGCAAGACCATCAACGCCCTCGTCCAGGAGCTGTCGGCCAAGATCGGCGAGAAGCTCGAGATCCGCCGGGTCGCGTCCTTCGACGGCCAGGTGTCGACGTACCTGCACCGTCGTGGCGCCGGCCTGCCGCCCGCGGTCGGCGTGCTCATCGAGTACACCGGCGACAACGCCGACGCTGCCCGCGCCGCGGCCCTGCAGGTCGCCGCGCTCAAGCCGAAGTACCTGACCCGCGACGAGGTTCCGGCGGAGCTCACTGACAACGAGCGCCGTATCGCCGAGCAGACCGCTCGCGAGGAAGGCAAGCCGGAGCAGGCGCTGCCGAAGATCATCGAGGGCAAGGTCAACGCGTTCTACAAGGACGTCGTGCTGCTCGAGCAGCCGTCGGTCACCGACAACAAGAAGAGCGTCAAGGCCCTGCTCGACGAGGCGGGTGTCACCGTGACCCGGTTCGCTCGTTTCGAGGTCGGCCAGCCTTAGTCGCGGACTGGCGTTTGTGCCCCGTCTCCCGCCAGTTCAGGAGGCGGGGCACAGTTATGAGACAGCCGCTGTGGCAAACGCAGCACCTGAACGGGCGGAGGCGACATGAACGAGGATGACACCGACGAAGCCACCGTGGGCTACCGGCGGGTGCTGCTCAAGCTGGGGGGCGAGATGTTCGGCGGTGGGTCCGTCGGCGTCGACCCGGACGTCGTGCATTCGGTCGCCGTGCAGATCGCCGACGTCGTGCGCACGGGGGCGCAAATGGCCATCGTCATCGGTGGCGGCAACTACTTCCGCGGCGCTGAGCTCTCCCAGCGTGGTATGGACCGCGACCGGGCCGACTACATGGCCATGCTCGGTACCGTGATGAACTCCCTGGCGCTGCAGGACTTCCTGGAGAAGGAAGGCGTGCCGACCAGGGTGCAGACCGCGATCACGATGGGCCAGGTGGCCGAGCCCTACATACCACGGCGCGCCGAGCGGCATCTGGAGAAGGGCCGCGTCGTGATCTTCGGTGCAGGCACTGGAATGCCCTACTTCTCCACCGACACCGCAGCCGCCCAGCGCGCGCTGGAGATCGGCTGCGAGGTCGTGCTGATGGCCAAGGCCGTCGACGGGGTCTACACGGCTGACCCGAAGAACGATCCCAGCGCCAAACTCTTCGACGAGATCACGCATCGTGAGGTGCTAGAGCGGGATCTCAGGGTCGCCGATGCCACCGCGTTCAGCCTGTGCATGGACAACAACATGCCGATCATCGTGTTCAACCTCCTCACCGAGGGCAACATTGCTCGCGCGGTGAGTGGTGAGAGGATCGGCACATTGGTCAGTACACCAACACACCTGGAGCAGTCGTGATCGACGAGACACTCTTCGATGCCGAGGAGAAGATGGAAAAGGCGGTGTCCGTCGCCAAGGAAGATCTGTCGTCGGTACGTACGGGCAGGGCTACGCCGGCAATGTTCTCGCGGATCGTCGTCGAGTACTACGGTGCCCCGACCCCGATGAACCAGCTGGCCAGCGTGAACATTCCTGAGGCGCGGATGGCCATCGTCAAGCCCTACGACGCCACGCAGCTCGGCGCCATCGAGAAGGCGATCCGGGACTCCGACCTGGGTGTGAACCCGAGCAACGACGGGACCGTCATCCGGATCGTCATCCCGCAGCTGACCGAGGAACGCCGCAAGGAGATGGTGAAGGTCGCCAAGTCCAAGGGCGAGGACGCCCGCATCTCCATCCGCAGCGTGCGCCGCAAGGCGAAGGAAGAGCTCGACCGCATCTCCAAGGACGGCGAGGCGGGGGAGGACGACGTCGCCAGGGCGGAGAAGGAGCTGCAGCACCTCACCGACAAGTACGTCCACCAAGTTGATGAGCTCGTCAAGCACAAGGAAGCCGAGCTCCTCGAGGTCTGATGACAAAGGTGAGCGAGCACCAGGACGAACGCGAGGGCGCGACCGAGCCTGGGCGGTCCCCCGAACCGGCGAAGAAGGCCTCGCGGGCCGGTCGGAACCTGCCCGCGGCCATCGCCGTCGGCGTGGCATTGGGTGCGGCGATCCTGGTGTCGCTCTTCACGATCCGGTACCTGTTCATCGGTATCGTCGCCGCGGCGATCGCGGTGGGTACGGTGGAACTGGCCACCGCGTTCCGCAGGTCCGCCGGTGTCCGCATCGCACTGGTGCCCGTACTGGTCGGCGGCCAGGCGATGATCTGGCTCGCCTGGCCGTTCGGCATGGAAGGTGCGCTGACGGCCTTCGTGCTGACCGTGCTGGTGTGCCTGGTGTGGCGGCTACCGGGCGGTGCCGACGGGTACCTGCGCGATGTGGGCGCGTCGGTGTTCGCCGCCGCGTACCTCCCGTTGTTCGCGTCGTTCGCGGCAATGCTCGTCCCGCCCGCCGACGGTGTCGGCCGGGTGCTGTCGTTCATGATCGTGGTGGTCGCTTCGGACACCGGTGGTTACGCGGCCGGTGTCCTGCGCGGGCGGCATCCGATGGCACCCTCGATCAGCCCGAAGAAGACCTGGGAGGGCTTCGGCGGTTCGCTCGCGGCCGGCATCGCCGCGGGTGCGCTGTCACTGGTGTTCCTGCTGGACGGTATGGCCTGGCAGGGTGTGCTCTTCGGTGCGGCCATCGTGCTCACGGCGACGCTCGGTGACCTGATGGAGTCGCTGATCAAGCGCGATCTCGGCATCAAGGACATGGGCAACATACTCCCCGGTCATGGGGGACTGATGGACCGGCTGGACTCGCTGCTGCCCTCGGCGGTCGTGTCCTGGCTGCTGCTCAGCGCGTTCGTGGCGCCGTGAGTGGGCCACTCAGTGGGACGAAGCGCTTGAGCTTGCCCGTTGCGGCGTGGCGCGGGATTCGGCCGACGACCCGCACGTTGATCTCGGGCTGCGAAAGTCCGTAGGGCCGCAGCGAGGAGACCAGCGCCGCAGCCACCGCAGACACGTCCGGTACGCCGACGACGAGCACGTCCGCCCCAGCCGCGGTCTGGTGGACCTGGTATTCCGAGATCAGCGGGTCGGTCCCCAGCACGTGCCGGAACGCGCTGGCCGGGACCGTGCGCCGGCCGTAGCGGAAGTCGTCGTCGCGCCGGCCGGCGATGTCGGCGACGCGCACCATCGCACTGCCGCACGCGCAGCGCCCGGGCAGCAGCGTGACCTCGTCGCCGAGGTCATAGCGGATGAACGGAAACGTGCGCCCGGCCAGCCCGGTCGCCAGCGTGCGCGCGGCAGGCTCGTCAGGGCCGACCGGGCGCCCGGCGGGATCCACCCGCTCGAGGATCACTTCGTCCTCGCAGACGTGGAGACCGTCGCCGTGGCCGCAGCCGACCGCCTGGACGCCGATCTCGGTCGAGCCCCACAGGTTGTGGACGGGCGCACCCCAGGCGGTGTCGATCGCCTCGCGGTCCTCGTCGGCGAGCGGCTCGGAGTTGGTGCTGACCCGGACCGGCCGGATGTCGAGTGCACCCCCGATCGCGGCGCGGGCGAGGGCCCCGATCACCGAGGCGTAGCCGACGAGATGTGTGGGCCGTGCTTCGGCCACCGCCTGCAGCACCCGGTCGAACGGCGCCGCCGCCGGGATCACGACGGTCGCCGTCGACGGCCCGGTCGCGATGTCGAACAACGGCGTACTCGCGTGTGGCGGCTCGCCGGCCTCCAGCACGGCCAGTTGCACCGGGCGCTGGGCAGATCCGGACGCGCGCTCGGCACGCACCTGCCACCGCCAGGCGAGGCAGGCGAGCGTGACGAACTGCTCCCAGTCCCACACGTACACACCGCGCACGCCGCTGGAGCCGCCCGAGCTGAACACCTGGTGCCCCGCAGGCGTGTAGGAGAACCAGCGCTGCTCGGCCAGCACCCGCTCGGCGCCGATGCGGTCGATGCCGGGCGCGGTAACGATCCTGTCCCAATCGTACTGGGCCTCCTGCTTGACCATGACCGGCAGCCGCGCGAGGTCGTCGACGGTCGCCGTGGCCGGATCGACGTCGGCCATCCTGGCCGCATGGAACGGCGAGCGCTCGCGCGCGAATCCCAGCAACGACCGGAGCCGTTCGGTCTGGTAGCGCTCGATCCGATCGCGCGGCCACGCAAGCCGGGCGACGTGGTCCTCCAGCGCGGCCCGCACCGCACTCAGGTGCGCGGCGCGCAGACGCTCATAGGCCGCCTTCCGGTCCCCGGGGGGCATGCACACAGTGTGCGCGCGTCGGCCCCGTTCTGCCGGTTGCCTGCGCAGTGCACGCTGCTTCGCGGCCCGGTGAAACACGGCTCAGTCGTCGTAGGGATCGTCGACCTCGGCGCGCCCGGCGCCTGTGTCGACCGGCCGCGAGTGGTCCACGATGGAGAACACCGAGCCGCCGGGGTCGGCGAGTACGGCGGTCCTGCCGAACGGGGTGTCGAACGGCGGGGTCACCACGCTGCCACCGAACATGATCGCCTGCCCGGCCATGGCGTCGGCGCCGCGCATCGGATCGGCGTCGAAGTAGACCATCCAATGTGGAGGGATACTCGCCCGGTACTCGGCGTCCAGCACGTACCGGTAGAGCACGGGCTGGTGGCCGAGCCGCCATTCCGCGTAGTCGATGCCGTCCCCGCCGATCTGCTGACTGGTGAAGTCGAAGAGCCTGCAGTAGAAGTGGTCGGCGCCGGCACCGTCGTGGGTGTTGAGGTCCGCGCCGCTGAACGTACCCGGGAACGAGGTCGCGAACGCCCAGTCGGCCGGTGGTTGCCAGAACACCACGGGAGCCCCGCTGGGGTCGACGGCGTGCAGGATGCTCCCGCGGTCGGGGATACCAACGGGGCCGAGTGTGACCGTGCCGCCGAGCCGCTGGACCCATTCCGCAGTGCTCGCGGTGCTGGTCACCGACAGCTGCACGATCCAGCCTGTCGGCTGGTCGCGCGCGGTCTGGTACAGACCGGCGACCTCGCTGTCGAGCAGCGACGCGATCGAGTAGCGCCGGTTGAGCGTTGCCGGATCGCGCTTGACGACGAACTCCCAGCCGAAAAGCTTCTTGTAGAACTCGCGAGCGGCGGCCTCGTCGGCCGACGCGAGCTCCACCCAGCACGGGACGCCCGCCGGGAACAGTGCAGGCGGGACGGACATACCGACAGACATGGCCAAGACCCCCTCGGTGACGAACCCCACGTGATGTGCGCGGCGATGATCTTACGCCGTCGGCGCTCACGGATAACCTTGTCGCCGTGAAACGGTTCGTACGCAAGGTGGAAATCGTCCCCAGCCCCAATATCTGGTACTACACCGAGGCGTACGAGCTGGAGAACCGGGCGCAGGACGTCGATGGCGAGATCTGGCGGGTGCTCGCGCAGCAGTTGTCGTGGGCAGGACGGGATGTCGTCGACGTCGGCTGCGGCGACGGGTTTCACCTCATGAGGTTCGCCGGCACAGCTCGCTCGGTGCTCGGTGTCGAGCCGCATCCGCCGCTGGTACGGCGGGCTCAGCGCAGGGTCGCCGACAGTGCCAACGTCGTGGTCCGCAGAGGAACCGCCCAGCGCCTGCCTCTCGTGGACGCCAGCGTGGACGTGGTGCATGCGCGGACGGCGTACTTCTTCGGCCCCGGTTGCGAACCGGGTCTGCGGGAGGCGGAGCGGGTGCTACGTCCTGGTGGCACCATCGTGATCGTCGATCTCGATACCCGGCACGGCCCGTACGGCGAGTGGATGCTCGACGACCTCCCACACTACGAACCGGACAAAGTGGACCAATTCTTCGCGGACGCCGGGTTCTCTTGCAGGCGGGTGGAAACGCGCTGGCAGTTCGCCGACCGCGCCACCATGGAAGCCGTGTTGCGCATCGAGTTCAGCCCCCGGCTGGCCGCGCGGGCCATTGCCGAGACGTTGCAGCTCAATGCCGGGCGGGACGCGGATCTGGTGTTGCCGGTGGGCTACCGCGTTCTGGTGCGCGACAAGCCCACCGGCCTGGTTCACTCATCCTCGGCGGCGGTCTCGCCCAGGATGCCGTAGAGCGTGCGGCGCGTCTCGTTGAGCGCTTCCACGGCCCTTTCCTTCTGCGCGCTCGTGCCGACATGCGACACCTGGTGCATCGCACCCATCAGCGCGCCGGCGGCGTCCCGGAGTTTGACCTCGCTGGGGTCGGCGTGGTGGGCGAAGTGCTCCCACGGTGGCGTGCCATCCAGCTTCTCCGCCGCGGCACGGCCTTCTTCAGTGAGTTCGAACAGGCGCTTGCCGCCCTCCTCGCTGCTGCGCACCAGACCTTCATCGGCCAGTAGTTGCAGCGTGGGATACACCGAGCCGGGGCTCGGCCGCCAGAAGCCGCCGCTGCGCTCGCCGATCTCGCCGATGATCTCGTAGCCGTGCCGTGGTTGCTCGGCCAGTAGCGCCAGGATCGCGGTGCGCACGTCGCCCCTGCGTCCCCGCCGGCCTGGACCGCCCGGCCTCGGCATGGGGCGTCCCCGTCGGCCGGGTCCCCAGCCGGGCGGGAACCCGCCGAAGGCCGCGCGCGGCCCGAACGCCTGCCTGCCGAACTCACTCGCAAACGGTTGTCTCATGATCGGATCCTTTCTCGAACTATTCCGACACGTTCACGATATATCGGAAACAGTCGGCGGGCAAGGTCTGCGGTCATGGGACAATGGACAGCGCTATGACTGCCCTCCCCCTTGTTTTCGATGCGCCCCGCCGTGGCCTGCCCCGGCGGCACCTCGCCGACATGGCCACCGCCGAGCGTGCGGAGGCCGTCGTCGCGCTGGGCGAGAAGCCGTTTCGTGCCAAGCAGCTCTCGAATCACTACTTCTCCCGGCTGACCGTCGACCCGGACGAGATGACCGACATTCCGGCGGCGTCGCGGCAGCGGCTGGTCGATGAGCTCATGCCCGCGCTGCTCACCGAGGTACGCGCTGTTGCCTGCGATGACGGCAGCACGCGCAAGACGCTGTGGCGCGCGCACGACGGGACCCTGCTGGAGAGCGTCCTGATGCGCTACCCGGACCGGGCGACGCTGTGCATCTCCAGCCAGGCGGGCTGTGGGATGGCCTGCCCGTTCTGCGCCACCGGTCAGGGCGGGCTCGACCGCAACCTGTCGACCGCCGAGATCGTCGACCAGGTGCGGGCCGCGGCGGCGGTCATGCGCGATGGGCTGATGCCCGATGCCGACGGCGCCCCGAGTCCTGGCCGGCTGTCCAACATCGTGTTCATGGGCATGGGGGAGCCGCTCGCGAACTACAACCGGGTGCTGGCCGCGGTGCGGCGGATCACCGATCCGGCGCCCGCGGGGCTGGGCATCTCCCAGCGCTCGGTGACCGTGTCGACCGTCGGCCTCGCTCCGGCGATCCGCAAGCTGGCGGACGAGAAGTTGCAGGTCCGGCTGGCGGTGTCACTGCACACGCCGGACGACGAGCTGCGGGACACGCTCGTGCCGGTCAACAACCGGTGGCCGGTGGCGGAGGTGCTGCGGGCCGCGCGGTACTACGCCGACTCGACGGGCCGCCGGGTCTCGATCGAGTACGCGCTCATCCGGGACGTCAACGACCAGCCATGGCGGGCGGATCTGCTGGCGAAGCTGCTGCGGGAGCACCTGGGGCAGCTGGTGCACGTCAACGTCATCCCGCTGAACCCGACGCCGGGCAGCAAGTGGGATGCCAGCCCCAAGCCGGTGGAACGGGAGTTCGTCCGCCGGGTCAACGCCGGGGGAGTAGCGTGCACCGTCCGCGACACGCGCGGCCAGGAGATCGCCGCAGCCTGTGGGCAGCTCGCCGCGGAGGGCTGACGGAGCCCTGGCAGGTGCAGCTGAGGATGTGCCACAATTGTGGCTATGAGTGTCGAGCCGTTGCGCGCAGTGCGTGACCACCTGTCGGAGTTCGTCGACCGGGCGGAGCGCGAGCATGAGCGCGTGGTGGTCACCCGTAATGGGCGGCCTGCAGCGGTGCTGATCGGATACGAGGACTTGGCAGCGCTGGAGGAGACGCTGGAAATCCTCAGCGACTCGGAGATGATGGCAGGCATCCGGGAAAGTCGTGGCGAAGTCGACCGCGGCGATGTCGTCCGTGGGGTGGACGCGATCCGCGCCCTGCGGCTGCGGTCGTGATCGAACGCTACGATCTTGAACTTGCGGCCAGCGCTGCTCGGGTCATCCAGCACAAGCTTCCGGAAGGCGTTGCCGCCGCCGTCATCGAGTTCATAACCGGCACTCTGTTGGACAATCCCCACCGCGTGGGCAAGGCGCTCCGGTACGAATTGGACGGTATCTATTCGGCACGACGCGGAGCCTTTCGCGTCCTCTACGAGATCGACGACGCGCGCCGAAAGGTCGTCGTGCTGCGCGTCGATCATCGGGCCGATGTCTATCGTCCTCGTTGAGCGGTCCGGATCGGCATGCTCGCGGCTGGAGGCATCCAGCGGCCAGGTGACCACCAATCCGGCGGCCAAGTGACCACTGAGCTAGCGGCCAGGTGCCCACATTCGATCGGGTTTCCTGCATACTCGGATGTATGGCTGTGTCCCGCGAGCTGGTACCGCGTCGAGCGGAATCCCTGGTCAGTGAAGCATTGGCGGACACGCGGGTCGTTCTCGTCAATGGTGCCCGACAGGCTGGCAAGAGCACTCTGACACGGTTGGCGGTAGGGCGGGCAAACGATGCCGTCATTCGCCTCCTCGACGACCCGGCCACCTTGCAGGCAGCCCGGGAGGACCCGACTGGTTTCGTCGAGCACGACGGGCTGATGGTGATCGACGAGATTCAGTTGGCTCCTGCGCTGCTCCGTCCGATCAAGGTAGTCGTGGATTTGGACCCGGCACCTGGCCGGTTTCTGCTCACAGGCTCCTCGCGCGTTCTCGCGCTGCGCACCCTTCCGGATGCGCTTCCCGGGCGGATGGAGATCATCGAACTGTGGCCGTTCTCGCAAGGGGAGATCCACGGTGCCACAGACGGCTTCGTCGATGCCGCATTCGCACATGGTCCGCGAATCCAACACTCCTCGACATTGCGGCGGCGAGACTATCTGGAGCGGATCGTGATCGGAGGCTTTCCCGAGGCCGTGCGGCGTACCCCACGTCGCCGCGCCGCATTCTTCGATTCGTACCTGTCCACCCTCATTGAGCGTGACGTACTCGAAGTCGCCAACATCGAGCGCCGTGGCGAGCTGCTGAAACTGCTCGGGTTGCTGGCGGGACGGGCAGGCGGGCTGTTGGTGCCGGGCACGTTGGCCGGGCAGTCGGGGATTCCCAGGACCACTCTCATGCGATATCTGGAGTTGCTGTCCGCGGTCTTCCTCATCAAGACCATTCCAGCATGGTCGTCAGGACAGACCCAGCGCGTTGTGCGGACGCCCAAGCTCGCCTTCGTCGATTCCGGGGTTGCTTGTCATCTGCTCGGCCAGGACCCCAACCGACTGGCGGAGCCAGGTGGTGCGGCGGGAGCGATGATGGAGAACTTCGTCGCCATGGAACTCGCGCGGCAGCTGACGTGGTCCGAGGAACGAGGCCGGCTGTATCACTACCGGACCAAGGACAAGCTCGAGGTCGACGCGGTGATCGAGACGCCCGATGGCCGGGTGGTCGGCATCGAAGTGAAGTCGGGTGCGACCGTGCGCAGTGAAGACCTGGCGGGGCTGAGAAACCTTGAGAAGCACGTCGGCGATCGTTTTGTCGCGGGTTACGTGCTCTACACAGGACAGCAGACCCTGCCGTTCGGCGAGAAGTTTCGAGCGGTGCCTCTGGACGCGCTGTGGCGGCTCAGCCCCTGATGCCCGGAGAAGTCCCCAGGCGTCAGCGGCGCCAGGCGGCGCGCCTGCGGCGGATGTCGAGGATGAGGCCGAACGCCACAAGGATGGCCGTGCCGACCAGCCAGACGTTCTCGGTGTTGTTCTCGTGGTTGCCGATCAGCATGATCAGCAGCGCGAAGACCGTGAACCAGCCCGCCGCGCGGGTGGCCCTCGGGAAGCCGCCGTGCCAGCCCCACTCCGCCGACGGCTCGTCGCGGGGGTCGACCTCGGTACCGCTGCGCTTCTCGATCGCCTTGCCTGCCACGATCACTCCTCACCTGCGCCTGACATGCACTCCGATAATCCCACATGCCTGCTGCCCGCTCACCGGGGCCGTCGGCGAGAATGGGCACCGATGACTGAATCACCACGTAGCGTGCTCGTCCTCGGGTCGACGGGATCGATCGGGACGCAGGCGCTCGACGTCGCGAGCCGCAACCCCGGCCTGTTCCGCATCGCCGGGCTCGCCGCGGGCGGCTCGGATCCGCTGGCGCTGGCCGCGCAAGCGCTCGCGCACGGCGTCGAGGCGGTCGCCATCAGCAAGCCGACTGCCGTCGAGGACCTGCAGCTCGCGCTGTACACCGAGGCGCAGCGGCGCGGCTACGCGCGGGGGGAGTTCCGGCTCCCGCGCATCTTCGCCGGTGCCGACGCGGTGGTGGAGCTGATCAGCGCCGTGCCGGTGGACGTGGTGCTCAACGGCCTGCCCGGCTCGCAGGGGCTCGCGCCGACGCTGCGTGCTCTCGACACGGGCGCGACGCTCGCCCTGGCCAACAAGGAGTCGCTGATCGCGGGTGGCCCGCTGGTCCTCGGCGCCGCGAAACCCGGCCGGCTCGTACCCGTCGACTCCGAGCACTCCGCGCTTGCGCAGGCCCTGCGGGGCGGGCGCGCCGAGGAGGTCGACCGGCTGGTTCTCACGGCCTCCGGCGGGCCGTTTCGCGGGCGGACCCGCGCGCAGCTGGCCGACGTGACAGTCGACGACGCGCTCGCGCACCCCACCTGGTCCATGGGACCGCTGGTCACGGTCAACTCCGCGACGATGGTCAACAAGGGACTCGAGCTGATCGAGGCCCACCTGCTGTTCGGCATCCCGTGTGACCGCATCGACGTCGTGGTGCATCCGCAGTCGATCGTGCACTCGATGGTGACCTTCGTCGACGGCTCCACGCTCGCGCAGGCCAGCCCGCCCGACATGCGGCTGCCGATCGCGCTGGCCCTGCACTGGCCGCATCGCGTGCCCGGCGCGGCACCGGCGTGCCGCTGGGACACCGCCTCGGCCTGGACGTTCGAACCGCTGGACAACGAGGCGTTCCCCGCCGTCGAGCTCGCCCGGCACGTCGGCACCGAGGGCGGCTGCCTGCCGGCCGTGTTCAACGCGGCCAACGAGCAGTTGGTCTCCGCCTTCCTGGCGCAGAACGCCAGCTTCACGTCCATCGTGGACACTGTGCAGAGGGTCGTCGAGGCGGCCGACCAGTGGCGCCGGGTACCCCGCGACGTCGAGGATGTGTTCGCCGCGGAACGATGGGCACGCCAGCGTGCTCTGGAAATCAGTACGGGAGGGAAGTAGCGCGTGCTCGTCTACATCCTGGGGGTCGCGCTCTTCGCGCTCGGCATCTGCGTGTCCGTCGCGCTGCACGAGGCGGGGCACATGTTCACCGCTAAGGCCTTCGGCATGAAGGTGCGACGCTACTTCGTCGGGTTCGGACCGACGATCTTCTCGTTCCGTCGAGGAGAGACCGAATACGGGCTGAAGGCGATCCCGCTGGGCGGCTTCTGCGACATCGCCGGCATGACGGCACTCGACGAGGTCACCCCCGACGAGGCGCCACGGGCGATGTACCGCTTCAAGACCTGGAAGCGCACCGTGGTGCTCGCGGCCGGGTCGTTCACCCACTTCGTGCTCGGTTTCATCGTGCTGTACCTGATGGCCGTCACGATGGGGCTGCCGAACCTGACCAACAAGCCTGTCGTGTCCGAGGTGACGGACTGCGTGCGCAGTGCCACGACCGCCGAGCAGGCCAACAACCCCGTGTGCCGGCCGGGTGATCTGGCGCCGGCGAAGAATGCGGGACTACAGGCCGGCGACGAGATCGTGGCCGTGGATGGCAGGTCCACCACGACATGGAGTGACCTGCTCACCGCCGTACAGGCTGCCTCGGGGCCCACGGAGTTGCGGGTGCTTCGCGATGGCGAGACGGTCACGCTGAACGTCGACGTGCCGCGAGTCACCCGGCCGACCAGCAATGGCGGCACGGAAGAGGTCGGCGCCATCGGCGTGGCCAGGTCGGGCATGCTGGAGTACGGACCGGTCGCCGCTCTCGCCGGTTCGGCCACCTTCACCGGCGACATACTGGTGCAGACCTGGCAGCGGCTGCTGGAGTTCCCGGAGCGGATCCCGGCTGTGGTCGAGGCGATCTTCGGCGGCGAACGCGACCCGAACACGCCGGTCAGCGTGGTGGGCGCGAGCCGCATCGGTGGCGAGGCCGTGGAGCAGGGCCTGTGGGAGGTGTTCTTCTTCCTGCTCGCGAGCCTGAACTTCTTCGTCGGCATCTTCAACCTGCTGCCGCTGTTGCCGCTCGACGGCGGGCACATCGCGGTCACCTGGTACGAGCGGGTCCGCGACTGGTTGCGCAAGCTGCGCGGCAAGATGCCGGCGGGGCCGGTCGACTACACGAAGCTGAACGCCGTGACGGCTGTCATCGTCGTCATCGGTGGTGCCGTCGTGTTGCTGACCGTGACCGCCGACATCGTCAACCCGATCCGGCTCGTGCCATGACACTCAGAGCACACGGATGCCGACCACCGCGTCGACGTCCGCAGCGGTGGCCTTTGCAACGAAAGCGAACTCATCGGGCAACTCCCGCCGGCTGAGCCAGGACTTGCTCTGCCGTATCGTGGAAACGGACGCGCTCGCAGACCACATGCAGAGGATTCGATGACCGTCGACCTGGGTTTGCCCACCCCACCGCCCGTGCTCGCCGAACGCCGCAGGACACGCCAGCTGCAGGTGGGGTCGGTGGGTGTCGGCAGCGACCACCCGATTTCCGTCCAGTCGATGACGACGACCGTCACGGCCGATGTGAACGCGACCCTGCAGCAGATCGCGGAGCTCACCGCCGCCGGGTGCGACATCGTGCGAGTGGCCTGCCCGAGCGCCGACGATGCCGAGGCGCTGCCTGCGATCGCGGCGAAGTCGAAGATCCCGGTGATCGCCGACATCCACTTTCAGCCGAAGTACGTGTTCGCCGCGATCGAAGCCGGCTGCGCCGCAGTGCGGGTGAACCCCGGCAACATCAAGAAGTTCGACGACAAGGTCAAGGAGATCGCGCAGGCCGCGAAGGACCACGGCACGCCCATCCGCATCGGGGTGAACGCGGGCTCGCTGGACCCGCGGCTGATGAAGAAGTACGGCAAGGCCACCCCCGAGGCGCTGGCGGAGTCCGCGCTGTGGGAGGCCTCGCTGTTCGCCGAGCACGACTTCCACGACATCAAGATCTCGGTCAAGCACAACGACCCGGTGGTCATGGTGCGGGCGTACGAGATCCTCGCCGAGCAGTGCGACTACCCGCTGCACCTCGGTGTCACCGAGGCGGGCCCTGCGTTCCAGGGCACCATCAAATCCGCGGTGGCCTTCGGTGCACTGCTGCGGCAGGGCATCGGCGACACGATCCGGGTGTCGCTGTCCGCCCCGCCGGTGGAAGAGGTCAAGGTCGGCGACCAGATCCTGCAGTCGCTGAACCTGCGACCCCGCAAGCTGGAGATCGTGTCCTGCCCGTCGTGCGGCCGGGCGCAGGTGGATGTCTACAAGCTCGCCGACGAGGTCACCGCGGGCCTGGAGGGCATGGAGGTCCCGCTGCGCGTGGCCGTGATGGGCTGCGTGGTGAACGGGCCGGGGGAGGCGCGCGAGGCCGATCTCGGCGTCGCGTCGGGCAACGGCAAGGGGCAGATCTTCGTGAAGGGTGAGGTGATCAAGACGGTGCCCGAGCACCAGATCGTCGAGACCCTGATCGAGGAGGCCATGCGCATTGCCGAGGAGTCGGGCGAGGCAGGCGGGGCGCCGGTCGTCACCGTGAGCTAGACCGTGGAGGGCTGCGCTGGTGAGTGCGGACGAGTGGGTTGCCCGAGTGCCGCACCCGGCGCTACGGCCGCTGGTCACGCGCTACGTCGGCTATGTCCAGCACAGCACCACGCCGAGCCTGCACCGTGGACTGCCCAGCGGCCACCTGACGTTCATCGTGAGCCTGCGGGAACCGATCCGCCTTGTCGGGATGCCGGCGCCGGGGCAGTCGCCTGGGGCCTTCCCCGGTCTCGTCGCCGGTATGCACCTCGCGCCGGCGCTGATCGCGCAGGACCCGGTCCAGGCGGGCGTGAGTCTGGAACTGAGCCCGCTCGGTGCCCGGGCACTGCTCGGGGTGTCCCCGGCAGAGCTGGCCGGCCAGGTCGTGCACCTCGCCGAGCTGGGCTCACCCGAACTCACGCTACTGCCGGAGCGGCTCGCTGAGGCGCCGGACTGGCCGCGCCGGTTCGCGATCCTCGACCAGGTAATGCGTGCGCAGCTGACGCAGGCGCCGGAACCTGCCCCGGAGGTCCGGTGGGCCTGGCACCGGGTGCTCCAGTCCGGCGGCACGGTCCCGGTGGCGTCGCTGGCGCGTGAGGTGGGCTGGAGCAGGCGGCACTTCGGGGAGCGTTTCGCTCGCGAACTCGGTCTCGCACCGAAACAAGCGGCGCGGGTGGTGCGGTTCGAGCGGACAGGCCGGCTGCTGCGCCGCAGCGGGCCGGTTCGCCTCGCCGAGCTTGCGATCGCGTGCGGCTACTACGACCAGGCGCACCTCACCAACGAATGGCGGGCGCTCGCCGGATGTTCACCCGGCACCTGGATCGCTGAAGAGCTCCCATTTTTGCAAGGCAAGTTCGATACGGACGGCGCAGACTGAGCGGTATGAACAACCCAGGTGTGTGGCCGAGCTTGTTGTACCGCGACGCCGAAACGGCCCGGCGTTTCCTGACCGAGGTCTTCGGGTTCACCGAGGCGCTGGTCGTGCGCGGTGAGGATGACGTGACGATCGCCCACGCGGAGCTGATCTGGCCCGAGGGCGGCGGTGTGATGTTCGGTTCCCGCGACAAGGAGGGCAGCGTCCTACCGTTGCCCGCCGAGGGACCGCAGTGGTTGTACGTGGCCACCGACGATCCGGACGCGGTGTACAAGCGGGCGGTGGACGCCGGGGCGATGATCCACCACGAGCTGCGCGAGACCGACTACGGCTCGCGCGACGTCGCCGTCGGCGACCCGGAAGGCAACATCTGGACCTTCGGTACCTACCGGGGCGCGCACGCTTCGTGAATCCAGCCCCTGCTGAGCGCCGTCCGGGGGTTCTTTTTTCCGTTATAAGGCGGCATCTGGCAGGCTGGATCCCGTGTTGCGGCTTGCAGGTGCGCGGCTGCTCGACGACAAGGACTACCCGGCGGTCCGGGCCGCGCTCGCCGCGGACCCGGTGGGTAGCTGTATGGTCGCCGCGCGCGTAGAGGTGGCCGGGCTGGACCCATGGCGGCTCGGTGGTGAACTGTGGGGTGCCGACAGTCGCCCCGTGCGGACGAACGGGCTGCAGGGCCTGTGTTTCGCCGGGCCGAACCTGATTCCGTTGCGGGGTAACGCCGCCGCGTTGCGGTCGTTCGCCGACCGCGCGCTGCGCAGGCAACGCAACTGCTCCTCGCTCGTCGGCCCCGCCGAGGCGGTCCTCGGTCTGTGGGACGAATTGGTCTCCGAGTGGGGCCCGGCCAGGGAGATCCGGCACGACCAGCCGCTGATGGCGCTGGACCGGCTGCCTTCCGTACCGGTCGACGCCTCCGTGCGCCCGGTGCGCTCGGAGGAGCTCGAGCGGTACCTGCCCGCGGCGATCTCGATGTTCGTCGAGGAGGTCGGCGTCGATCCGTGCGCGGGCGACGGCGGCGCCAGCTACCGGGCGCGGGTTGCCGAGCTGATCGCGAACGGGCGTGCCTTCGCGCGCTTCGAGGACGGCGAGGTCGTCTTCAAGGCCGAGATCGGTGCGCTGTCGCAGACCGTCGGCCAGATCCAGGGTGTGTGGGTGCGCCCCGATCAGCGCGGGCGCGGCCTTGGCGCCGCGGGAACCGCCACGGTCGCCGCCCACCTGGTGCGTGGCATGGGGCGAATCGCGAGCCTGTACGTGAACTCCTTCAACACGCCCGCGCTGGCCGCCTACCGCAAGATCGGGTTCCGCCAGGTCGGCTGTTACGCGACTGTTCTGTTCTGAGCACCGCCGCTCGCGTTGTCAGTGCGGGCCTGCATACTGGGCAGCTGTGCGGGCAGGACGGCTTCGGATCGGTGCGGTGTCGGTCGCCGCGATGCTCATGGCAGGCGGTTGCGGCATCTTCGGCGGCGATTCCGGGCCGCAGGACGTCACGGAGGAGTTCCTCGGTGCCTTCGCATCCGGCGATACCCGTCGTGCCGCCGAGTTGACCGACTCACCGGACGCGGCCAGGGCCGTGCTGGACCAGGTCCGTGCCTCGCTGGAACCGGCGTCCATCGACACCGCGGTGCGTGCCGTGCAGGAAGGCCAGGGCGGCGAAGCCGCGACCGCCGAGTACCAGCTGGGCTGGAACCTCGGCGAGGACCGGCGCTGGGGCTACGACGCCCAGGCGCAGCTGCACACCGTCGACGGTGCCTGGAAGGTGCGCTGGGCACCTGCCGTGGTGCACCCTGAGCTCGGCGCGCAGCAGGGGTTGGCGGTGTGGACCGAGCAACCCGCCCCGGCACCTGTGCTCGACCGTGACGGCTCCCCGCTGTTGCAGGCCGATACCGTCGTCGGCGTCGTGCTCGACGCGCAAGCGGCAGGCGCTCAGCTGGACGCTGTCACCGACACGCTGGCTCGTGCTGTAGCGCCGCTGGAACCCAGCATCAGCGGCCGGTCGATCCGCGATGGCGTCAAGGGCACCGAGAAGGGGCAGGGTTATCTGGTCGCCAGCCTGCGCTCGGCCGACTACCAGACCGTGAAGCCGGTGATCTACGACCTGCCGGGTGTGCGGTTCACCAGCGAGGAGCGGCTCCTCAGCGTGGACCGGGGACTCGGCAGCCAGGTGCTGCCCGCCATCCGCACCACCGTCGCCGATCGGCTCGCCGGTCGCGCGGGATGGCGGGTGGTGACCACTGACTCCACCGGTGCCGAGATCGCCGAGTTGCATGCCGAGCTGCCGCGTCCGGCCGAGGCCGTCCGCAGCACGCTCAGCCTGAACACGCAGCGGGCCGCCGAGGACGCGCTCGGCGGCGTGCGTGAGCCGGCCGCGCTGGTGGCGCTGCAGGCCTCGACCGGCGAGCTGCTGGCCGTGGCACAGAACGAACCGGCCGACAAGCAGGGCGCCATCGCGCTCACCGGCCGCTTCCCGCCGGGTTCCACGTTCAAGATCGCCACTGCGGCGGCTGCGCTCTCGGCAGGCGAGGCCGGGGTGGACACACCCGTCGACTGCCCGCCGACAACGGTCATCGAGAACCGCCGCATTCCCAATGACGACGAGTTCGGCCTCGGCAGCGTTCCACTGCACACGGCGTTCGCGCGCTCGTGCAACACGACGTTCGCCCAGCTGGCCGCCGATCTGCCGCCCGATGCGCTCACCAAGGCGGCCCGCGACCTCGGGATCGGCGCCGACTTCGTGGTTCCCGGCATCACCACGATCACCGGCTCGGCGCCGCCTGCCGACACCGTGGTGCAGCGTGCGGAGAACGGTTTCGGCCAGGGCAAGACACTCGCCAGCCCATTCGGCATGGCGGTGGCCGCCGCGACGGTCGCGGCGGGCAAGACGCCGGTGCCGAGCCTGCTGCGGGGGATGCGGACCGAGGCCAGCCACCTCGGCGAGCCCCTCAACGCGGACGTGCTCGGCGCGCTGCGCACGATGATGCGCGAGGTCGTCACGGACGGCACCGCCAGCGCGCTCAGCGGGCTGCCTGGTGTGCACGGCAAAACCGGCACAGCACAGTTCGGGGACGGCACCCAGTCGCACGGCTGGTTCGCCGGGTACCAGGGCGATGTCGCGTTCGCGGTGCTGCTCGTGGGCGCGGGCACCTCCAAGCCGGCGGTCGACGTCGCGCAAGGTTTCCTCAGCAGCATCGGGTGAAGTGCTACCATGTAGCACATGGAAATCGGTGTACGCGAACTGCGTCAGCATGCGAGCGTCTACCTGCGCCGGGTGGCGGCGGGGGAGTCCTTCACCGTCACCGACCGCGGCACCCCGGTCGCGGAGCTTCGCCCGACGCAGGCCGCGGGTGGTGTCCAGAACCTGCTGTCTCTTGGTGAGTTGTTGCCCCCGGAGCGCCCGAGCGGGGTCTTGAGCGGCAGGTTGCCGGAGCCGCTGGACCTCGGCTTCGGTGGTTCCGACGAGCTGCGGAGGCTCCGCGACGAGGAACGCTGGTGATCTACTTCGACACCTCGGCGCTGGTCAAGCTCGTGATCAAGGAAACCGAGACGCCGGAGCTTGTCTCCTGGCTGGCGACGCACGCGACCGGGCCGAAGGTCAGTTCCATGCTCGCCAGGGTGGAGCTGCCCAGGGCGGTGCGCCGGGGCGGCGACGTCGCGTACCTGCGCGCGCAGCTGGTTCTCGGGGATCTCCTGCAGGTGCCGCTGACAGCCGGGGTTCTCGATGCGGCCGGTTCACTGCCGGGTTCGCTGCGCTCGCTCGATTCCATCCACCTGGCATCGGCCCTGCGGCTGCGCAGTGAGCTCGACTGCCTCGTGGCCTATGACCAGCGGCTGCTCGAAGCGGCCCAGCTCACCGGCCTCACCGTGGCCGCTCCTGGCGCCACGTAGGCTGGGGCGCATGCCCGTTCGTGCCCCGCTGCAGCCTGGTGCGCAGTCGCCACACCGTTCCGTCCCGAGCGCCATCGCGCGTCCCGAGTACGTCGGCAGGCCCACACCCCGGCGGGATACCGGAAACGGTGTCCGGACGCCTGAGGTCATCGAGGCGATGCGGGTCGCGAGCAAGATCGCGGCGCAGGCGCTCGAGGAGGGCGGCAAGGCCGTCAAGCCGGGCAACACCACTGACGACATCGACAACGTCGTACACGAGTTCCTGCTCGACCACGGCGCCTACCCGTCGACGCTGGGCTACCGCAACTTCCCCAAGTCGTGCTGCACCTCGCTCAACGAGGTCATCTGTCACGGCATCCCGGACTCGACGGTGATCGAGGACGGCGACATCTGCAACATCGACGTCACCGCCTTCATCGGCGGGGTGCACGGCGACACCAACGCCACCTTCCTCGCCGGTGACGTCTCCGAGGAGGCACGCCTGCTCGTCGAGCGCACCCGGGAGGCGACCGCGCGTGCCATCAAGGCCGTGCGTCCCGGCCGGCAGCTCAACGTCATCGGCCGGGTGATCGAGTCCTACGCGAAGCGCTTCGATTACGGCGTCGTGCGGGACTTCACCGGTCACGGTGTCGGGCCGGCCTTCCACACGGCGCCGACCGTGCTGCACTACGAGGAGCCCTCGGTCACCACCGTCATCGAGCAGGGCATGACGTTCACGATCGAGCCCATGATCACGCTCGGCACGATCGACTACGAAGTCTGGGCCGACGACTGGACGGTCACCACGAAGGACAAGAAGTGGACTGCCCAGTTCGAGCACACCATCGTCGTAACCGAAACCGGAGCCGAGATCCTCACCCTCGCCTGAGGTAGCGACACTCAACACAGCCGGGCTGTAGGTTGTAGCCCGCGCACACATGGTTGACGAGGCGGCCTGCTTCTACCGTCGGCTGCTATGACCAGCACCCCACTGCAGGGCAGGACCGCGCTCGTCACCGGCGGTGCGAGCGGGATCGGCCTGGCGTGTGTGCGCGCGTTGAGCGCCGCCGGGGCGAAGGTGCACCTCGTCGACATCGATCCGGCCGCCGCCGCGGTGGCGGCCGAGGACAGCGGCGCCGTCGCACATGTCGCCGACCTCACCGATCCGGCCGCCGTCGACGGGCTGCCCGCCGACGTCGACATCCTCGTCAACAACGCCGGTATCCAGCACGTCGCGCCGATCCAGGACTTCCCGCCCGAGCGCTTCGCTGCCATCCAGCAGCTCATGGTCACCACGCCGTTCCTGCTGATGCGGCGTTGCCTGCCCGCGATGTACGTGCGCGGCTGGGGCCGGGTGATCAACATCTCCAGCGTGCACGGCGTCCGCGCGAGCCCGCACAAGGCCGCCTACGTCGCCGCCAAGCACGGGCTGGAGGGGCTGAGCAAGGTCGCCGCACTGGAGGCCGCCGCGCACGGGGTGACCAGCAACTGCGTCGATCCCGGTTACGTGCGCACCGCGCTGGTCGAGGGACAGGTCGCCGACCAGGCCCGTGCCCGCGGTATCCCCGAGCACGCCGTCGTCGACGAGGTCTTCCTGGGCCGGACGGCGATCAAGCGGCTCATCGAACCCGCCGAGGTGGCCGCCGTCGTGCGGTGGCTGTGCAGCGACGAGGCCGGTTACCTGACCGGTGCCTCGATCCCGCTCGACGGCGGCTGGACTGCCAGCTGACCAAGTTTCCCATCGACACAACGAAGTGGTGATGCTCATGCCCGAGTCAACAGCCCAGCGTTCCTCGATCAAGCGCGTCGTCGGAGCCAGCATGATCGGCACGACCGTCGAGTGGTACGACTTCTTCCTCTACGGTTCGGCTGCGGCACTTGTGTTCAACACGCTGTTCTTCCCGGACGCCGACCCGCTCACCGGGACACTGCTCGCCTTCGGGACCTACGCGATCGGGTTCGTCGCCCGCCCGCTCGGTGGCCTCGTGTTCGGCCACTACGGCGACAAGCTCGGCCGCAAGAAGCTGCTCGTTCTCAGCTTGCTGCTGATGGGGTTCGCGACGTTCGCGATGGGCCTGCTGCCGACCTACGCCACGATCGGTGTCGCCGCACCATTGCTGCTCGTGTTCCTGCGGCTCGTGCAGGGCTTCGCCGTCGGCGGTGAGTGGGGCGGCGCGGTGCTCATCGTGTCCGAGCACGGCGACGAGCGGCGGCGTGGCTTCTGGGCGTCGTGGCCGCAGGCAGGTGTGCCCGCCGGCAACCTGCTGGCCACAGCGGTGCTCGCGATCCTGGCCTCCGTGCAGAGCGACGCGACCTTCGAGGCGTGGGGCTGGCGCGTCCCGTTCCTGCTGTCCGGCCTGCTCGTGCTGATCGGGCTGTGGATCCGGCTCTCGGTGGCCGAATCGCCGCTGTTCCTGGAGGCGGTCGAGAAGGCGAGTAAGAACCCCACCCCGGAGAAGGCACCCATCGTCACCGTGCTGCGCCACAACTGGCGGCAGGTGCTCATCGCGATGGGCGCGCGCTTCGCCGAGAACGCCTCCTACTACATCATCACGGCGTTCGTGCTGGTCTACATCACCAACCAGCTGGAACTGCCGAGGACCACCGGTCTCAACGCGGTTCTGATCGGTTCGGCCGTGCACTTCGTCACAATCCCGCTGTGGGGGCTGTTGTCCGACATCGTGGGTCGCCGGGCCGTCTACCTGTTCGGCGCAGCCTCGATGCTGGTGTGGAGCTTCGTGTTCTTCGCGCTGCTCGACACCTCGTCGTCACTGGCGATCACCGGTGCGGTGACGGTCGGGCTGGTGCTGCACGGCGCGATGTACGGCCCGCAGGCGGCGTTCTTCTCGGAGTTGTTCGACACCAAAGTGCGCTACTCCGGGGCGTCCATCGGCTACCAGCTCGCATCGATCCTGGCCGGTGGCCTCGCGCCGCTCATCGCGACCGCGCTTCTGGATGCCACCGGTGGCGGCCTGCTCATCTCGGTCTACGTCGCCGCCACCTGTGTGGTGACGCTCGTGGCGGTGTTCCTGTCCAGGGAGACACGTGGGACCTCGCTGCGCGACGCGGAGCGCACCACGTCGGTGACAGCATGACCCTGTGACCGACAGCGCACCCCGCCTGCTGGAGCTGCTGGCCGCGGGCGCGAGCAGTGACGAACTGGCTCGCGTACCCGCGGACAGCGCCACGCTGCGGCTGGCGATGAGCATCCGGCGCACACTCGACGCCCGCAGCCGCCGGGAGGCCGAGCTCGCGGCGCTCTTCGACACCGCGAGCGACCTGGCCCGGCTCCGCGATCTCGACGCCGTCCTGCGGTCCATCGTGCGCCGCGCGCGGATGCTGCTCCGTGTCGATGTGTCCTACCTCAGCCTCAATGACGCCGACGGCGGTACCTACATGCGGGTCACCGACGGGTCGGCGTCCGCGCTTTTCCAGCAGTTGCGGCTGGGGCTGGGGGAGGGGCTCGGGGGTCTGGTGGCGCAGACCGCCCGGCCGTATGCCACCGCCAACTACCCGGTCGACGACCGGTTCGAGCACACCGGACCGATCGACAGGGCGGTCACCGACGAGGGCCTCATCGCGATCCTCGGCGTGCCCCTGTCGCTCGGGGAACAGGTGATCGGCGTGCTGTACGCCTCCGATCGGCGGCGCCGGACGTTCTCGCCGGAGGAGGTGGCGTTGCTGTCGTCGTTCGCCGACCATGCGGCGATCGCGATCGACAATGCCCGCGCACTGGCCGAACTCGGTGACGCCAACGCGATGATCAAGGCCCACAACGAGGCGATGGCCAGGGCGCAGGAGGCGCACGACCGGCTCACGCAGCTGGTGCTGGGCGGTGCTGATGTGCCCGGGGTGGCAGCGGCGGTCGCGGCGGTGCTCGACGGCGGGATCGTCGTGCACGACGCCGACGGCGCCGAGCTCGGCAGGGCCGGCAGTGGACCGCAGCGCAGGCCGGCTGCCGCGCTGGCCGCCTCCCGCGCGGCGGGACGAGCCGTCGCCGACGGCGACTCCTGGGTGTGTGCCGTGTTAGCGGGCCCGGAGCTGCTGGGCAGCATCACGCTCACCGGGCGGCCGGATCTCGCCGATGCCGACCGGCGGCTCTTCGAACGAGCCAGCGTGGTCACCGCGCTGCTGTTGCTACTGCGTCGCTCGGCCGCCGAAGCGGAGGACCGGGTGCGGGGCGAACTGGTCGCCGACCTGCTCACCGCGCCGGGCCGGGACCCGGCGGCGCTGCTCAACCGTGGCCGCAGGCTCGGCGTGGACCTGGCCGCGCCGCATGCCGTGCTCGCCCTGCACGCCGAGGGGGTGTCCCGCACCCGGCTGGCGTCGGCCGCCGCGCGCCGTGGCGTACTCGCCGGCGTGTTCGCGGAGCAGGTGGTGCTGTTGGTGGCGACCGCGTCGCCGGGGGCGTCGGCCCGCACCGCCGCAGCCGAGCTGACCACACTGCTCGGCTGCCCGGTCACGGTGGGCGCTGCCGGGCCGGCGAGCGGGCCCGGCGAGATCGCCGCCGCGCACGCCGAGGCGGCCCGGTGCCTGCGCGCGTTGCTGGTGCTGGGCAGGGCGGGTCACGCGGCCGCCCCCGCGGACCTCGGCTTCGTGGGGCTCGTGCTCGGCGACACGGCGGACGTGCCCACGTTCGTACGCGCGACGCTCGGCCCGGTGCTGGACTACGACGCGGCCCGAGGTACCCAGCTACTGCGGACCCTGCGGGCGTACTTCGCGTGCGCAGGCAACCTCTCGCGTGCCAAGGACGAGCTGCACGTGCACGTCAACACGGTGGCGCAACGGCTGGAGCGGATCTCCTCGCTGCTCGGCGCGGACTGGCAGGCCCCTGAGCGTGCGCTCGAACTGCAGCTGGCACTGCGGCTGCACCAGCTGGCCGGATGACACGGGGTTCGCCGGCGGTACCGCGTTGGACGCTGGTCCAAACCCACGCGACCACGCCCGCCAAGCCGAGGAGCTCGCACCGTGGGGGATGCGGGGGTCGCCCCCGCAATACCTCAGCCGAGCTCGTCGTCGGTACGGGCGAGCAGCTGGTTGAGGAAGCCGCATGCTTCGGCGGCGGCGCGTTCCGGGTCCTGTGCCGCAATGGCCTCGACCAGCCCGTGGTGCCCGATCGGCTCGGCATGGGACAGGTGGCTCCGCGAGGTGGCCGCGACGCTGGCGATGACCACCTCGGTGAGGCCGCGGTACAGCTCGGTCAGCAGCGTGTTGTGTCCTGCTTGGACGGTCATCAGGTGGAACTCGGCGTCCGCGCGGACGAACTCCTGCAGATCCTGCGCGGCCCAGGCCCGGTCGCGCTCGTCGAGCAGTGCGCGGAGCCGGCTCAGGTCCTCGTCGGTACGGTGCGCCGCGGCCAGTCGTGCGCCCTCGACCTCCAGCGGCTTGCGGACCTGGAGCACCTCGCGCAGCTCGGATCCCGCGAGCCTGCGGATCGCCCCGGACACCTCGCTCGTGGCCCGCACGTAGGTGCCATCGCCCTGCCGGACCTCCAGCAGGCCACTGTGCGCGAGCGCGCGCACGGCCTCGCGCACGGTGTTGCGGCCCACGCCGAGGCCGGCCACCAGCTCCGCCTCCGTGGGGATGCGTTCGCCGACCGGCCACTCGCCGGTTCGGATCGCGTCGCGAAGCTGGCCGATCACCTGGTCAACGAGACCGGAACGCCGCGTGGCCGCCAGAGGCACCGAATCATCCCTTCAGCCGATCATCCTACCTTTTGTTAGGGTAGCCGACATGGCAACCGACGGCCGGACGTTCCTCGACGGCACGCTCGAAAACGAGACCGTTACCCGCCGCAGGGCACTCGCCGGTGGTGGGCTGCTCGCGGTGGCGGTCGTGCTCGCCGCTCTCAACCTACGGCCGTCGGTGACCTCGGTGGGTTCCGTTCTCGACGAGATGGGTGCCACCCTCGGCGCGTCCGCGACCTGGGCAGGCGCACTGACGACGATGCCCGGACTGTGTTTTGCGCTGGCCGGCCTCGCGGCGCCCTACCTGGCCCGGCGCATCGGCCTCGGCACCGCCGTGGCCGTCGCGCTCGCCGTGCTGACGGTGGGACTCCTGGTCCGCGTGCTCAACGGTCCCGCCGTGGTGCTCGCCGGCACGCTCGTCGCCAGCGCCGGGATCGCGCTGGCCAACGTGCTGATCCCAGTGGTGGTAAAGGCTTCGTTCGCCACCCGGATCGGCCTCATGACGGGCGTGTACACGGCCGCGTTGCAGGCAGGCGGCGCAGCCGGATCGGCGCTGACACCGCCGCTCGGCAGCGCATTCGGCGGGTGGCGCGCCGGGCTGGGCAGCTGGGCGGTGCTCGCCGCGCTGGCACTGGTGCTGTGGCTGGTGGCCATGCGGCGCCGCGATGGCAACGTCTCGAGCGCGCCGCGGACGGCCGGTGGTGGCCGTTCACTGCTGCGGAACCGGCTCGCGTGGACCGTCACGTTGTTCTTCGGCTCCCAGGCGTGCTTCGCCTACATCATGATGGGCTGGTTGCCGCAGGTGCTGATGGACGCCGGTGTCAGCCGCACCGCCGCGGGTCTGCTGGTGGGGCTGGTGTCGCTGATCGGCCTGCCGGTGAGCCTGCTCGTGCCGCCGCTGGCCACCCGGCAGAACGGCCAGAGCCGCTGGATCGTCGGGCTCGGCGTGTTCGGCATCGCCGGCGTCACCGGGCTGATGGTGGCTCCGTCGGCGGCACCGCTGCTGTGGTCGGTGCTGGTCGGAATCGGGATGAGCGTGTTCACCCTCGCGATCACCACGATCGCGCTGCGAGCGCGGACCAGCGCCGACACGGCGAAGCTGTCCGGCATGGCACAGGGCCTCGGCTACCTGTTCGCCGCGGCGGGCCCGTTCCTGTTCGGTCTGCTGCGCGACCTGACCGGCGACTGGACGGTGCCGTTCGCCATGTTGCTGGCTGTGCTGCTCGGGCAGTTGACCTTCGGGTGGTTCGCCGGTCGTCCCCGTTACGTCTAGTGACGGACGTCAGTTATCGAGGGGCAGGTTCAGCAACGCGTTCTCGATCAGTTCCGGCATTGCGGGGTGGATCCAGTACTGCCCGCGGGCCATCGAACGAGCGTCGAGTCCGAAGCTCATCGCCTGGATCACCGGCTGGATCGCCGTCGGCGCCTGCGGACCGATGATGTGCGCCCCGAGCAGCTGACCGGTCGTGGGGTCGGCGAGCAGTTTGGCGAACCCGGTGGTGTCCTCCATGGCCCAGCCGTAGGCGATACCGGCGTAGTCCTGCGTCGCCGTCACGTACGGGATCCCGCGTGCCGCGGCGTCCCGCTCGGTCAGCCCGACCGACGCGATCTGCGGTGAGGTGAACACCGCATGCGGTATGAAACGGTGGTCGGCGGCGACCGGCTCGTCCGGATGCAACAGGTTGTGCTGCACCACCCTGGCCTCGTGGTTGGCGACGTGCTTGAGCTCGTACCGCGAGGAGATGTCGCCGAGCGCGTAGATGCCGTCGACGCCCGTGCGCTGGTACTCGTCGACAACGACATGCCCGCTCGGCAGTGTGCTCACGCCGGTCCTGGCGACATCGAGGATGTCGGAGTTCGGTCGCCGCCCGGTCGCGACCAGCAGCAGGTCGCCCTCCACCGTCTCCGTGCCGCCCGGCCACTCCAGATCCAGCGCCACCCCGGTCGCCGTGCGGCGCACCCGCACGGTCTTGCGGTTGAGCCGTACGTCGAAGCGCCGCTCCGCCAGTTCGGTGAACCGGTCGCTGATGTCCTCGTCCTCCATGCGCAGCAGCGCACCGGAACGCGCCACCATCGTCACCTCGACGCCGAAGGAGCCGAATACGTGCGCGAACTCGGCCGCGATGAAGCCACTGCCCAGGATGACCAGCCGGGCGGGCAGCTCGTCGATGCGCATGATCGTGTCGGAGGTGTGGTAGCCGGACTCGGCAAGGCCCGGGATGTCCGGGACGACCGCGCGTCCACCGGCCGCGAGCACGAACTGCTCCGCCGTGACCGACTCGGGCCCGTCCGGCAGCTCGACCGTCAGCTCCTTGTGGCCGGTGAAGCGGGCCTCGCCCTCGTAGACCGTGACGTTGGCGTTGTCCTCGTGTTCGAGCCGGTACTGCCGCCCGCCCGCCGCGATCGGGTCGATCCGGCCGAAGATCCGGTCCCGGATCTCGCGCCAGCGCACGCCGGTGAGCTCGGTGTCCACACCGAGTCGCCCGCTCGCGCTTGGCGCTGCCGCCAGGTCGGCCGGGTGCACGAACATCTTCGTGGGAATACAGCCGACGTTGAGGCAGGTGCCGCCGAAAACGCCCTTCTCGACGATCGCGACCTTCCGGTCGGCGAACCGCTGGTCGAGGATCGAGTTCCCCGACCCGGTTCCGATGATCACCAGGTCGTAATGTGGCACGGCGTTACCCTTCGGAGGAGTGGTTGGGCTGCACTCAGGCCAACCCGAGCACTCGTGAAGTTGTTCCCGGAAGGTGGGTCCTTGGCGAAGCGTCGTGTGCCGGTCGTGATCGTCGCCGGCTTCCTCGGCTCAGGCAAGACCACCTTGCTGAACCACCTTCTCAACAACACCCGGGGTGCCCGGATCGGGGTCGTCGTGAACGACTTCGGCAGCGTGAACGTCGATGCGCTGAGCGTGGCGGGGCAGGTCGACTCGATGATGTCGCTGGAGAACGGCTGCCTGTGCTGTGCGGTCGACGCCGACGGCCTGGACGGCATCCTCGCCAGGCTCACCCGGCCGGGCTCCGACCTCGACCTCATCGTCATCGAGGCCAGCGGGCTCGCCGAGCCGCGCAGCCTCATCCGGCTCGTGCTCGCCAGCAGCAACCCCGGCATCGAGTACGGCGGGCTGCTCGTGCTGGTCGACGCCGCGGAGTTCACGGCAACCCGCACCCGTCACCCGGAGCTCGACCAGCACGTGCGACTGGCCGATCTGGTGCTGCTCAACAAGACCGACCGCGCCGACGACGCCGATCGCCTGCTGTCGTTCGTGCGCGAGCTGGCCGGCGCCACGCCGGCGCTGGCCACCACATTCGGCCGGGTCGACCCGGAGCTGCTGTTCGACCGCGTGCGCACGCCCGAGAATGGCGCGCGGCAACTGTCGTTCGACGATCTGCGTGCCCACGACGACTGCCACGAGCACGCGCACACCGCCTACGACAGCGTCACCTTCACCGGGCAGGCACTGCATCCGCGCCGGTTCGCCCGGTTCCTCGAAAGCCGCCCTGCCGGGCTCTACCGGATGAAGGGCACCGTCTACTTCGGAGTGCCGGGGCACCGGCAGAAGTTCGTGCTGCACACCGTGGGCGCTTACGTCCGGCTGCAACGCGCGCGGTGGGCGGCAGGTGAACAGCGGCGCACCCTGCTGGTGCTCATCGGTGCGGGCATCGACACCCGGGCACTGCACGCCGGCCTCGATGCGTGTGCCGAACCGGAGCCCGGTGGCGTCGACGAGCAGAGCATGCTGCCCGTCCTGCGCTACGTCGAGTCCTGACGCAATCGGATCCGCGGCAGCCCGGCCGGCACGCCGCCGGTGATCAGCGAGAGCAGCGCTTCGATGTCCACAGTGTCCTCGATGGCATCGGCGAGCCCGTCGAGCATGGCCTCCCGGCGTGCAGCGAAGCCCGGTGCGTCAACGGGCGACCACGCCACGCCCGCCTGCTCGGCGACGTCGGTGAGCCACCCGCGGCGGAAGTCGTCGTTCTCGAAAACGCCGTGCCACATCGTCCCCCAGACCGCACCCTGCCGCAGACCATCCAAAAACGACTCCGCCTGCCCCGGCACCTTCTCGGCGATGCCGTGATGGATCTCGTAGCCGCGCACGTCGTGGCCGCGCCACTGCCCAGCAGGCCTGGCGAGACTCTTCTCCGCGCTGAACCGCACCGTGAACGGCAACAGATCCAGTCCCGGCACCGTTCCTGTGAAGGACTCCACGTCATCGTGGATGGTGTTTCCCAGCATCTGGTAGCCGCCGCAGACGCCGAGCACCGGCCGCTGCGCTGCGGCCCGCTGCCGGATCACCTCGGCGATCCCATTCTCCCGCAACCAGTGCAGATCCTCCACAGTGGACCGTGTCCCGGGCAGTACGGCGAGGTCCGCGGCCGCGACCACGTCCGGGTCGGCGGTCACGGTCACCGCGACGCCGGGCTCGGCCGCGAGCGGGTCGAGGTCGGTTGCGTTGGAAATGCGGGGAAAGCGCACCGCGGCCACCCGCAGGGTCGCGCCCGATCCACGCTGGTGGCCGTCCCAGCGCGCGATCGCCAGCGCGTCCTCCGAGTCCAGCCAGACGTCGGTGAGCCAGGGCAGTACGCCGAGCACCGGGCGTCCGGTCAGTTCGGTCAGCGCCCGCAGCCCCGGCGCCAGCAGGGCCGCGTCCCCGCGGAACTTGTTGACCAGGAAGGCCGCGATATGTGCCTGATCGGCTTCGTCGAGAAGCGCGACGGTGCCCGCCATGGCTGCCAGCATGCCGCCGCGGTCGATGTCGCCGACGACCACGACCGGCAGCCCCGCCTGCCTGGCGAGGCCCATGTTGACGTAGTCGCCAGCGCGCAGGTTGATCTCGGCCGGGCTGCCTGCGCCCTCACACACTACGACGTCGTAGCGGTCACGCAGTTCGGCGAGCGCTTCGTACGCGGCGGCGGCCAGTGCCTTTCGCCCTTCGGTCCAGTCCCCCGCGGTCAGCTCGCCCCACGGCTTGCCGCGCAACACGACGTGGCTGCGCCGGTCGCTGCCAGGCTTGAGAAGTACCGGGTTCATCGCGGGTTCCGGCTCGGCACCGGCCGCGACAGCCTGCAGCCACTGCGCTCTGCCGATCTCGGCGCCGTCGGCACAGACCATTGAGTTGTTCGACATGTTCTGTGCCTTGAACGGTGCCACGCGCACACCTTGGCGGGCAAGCCAACGGCACACGCCGGCGGCCACCGTCGACTTACCGGCGTCCGACGTCGTTCCCGCAATCAGCAGCCCACCACGCACGCGGACGACCGTAGTCCACCCGATCCAGTGACCCCGGATCCGGGCACCTCCGGCCTAGGGTGGGCGGAGGTTTTCGAGAGGGGGACACCTATGCCCACGACGCTGCGCCGAGGGTTCGTCGCCGCGGCCGCCGTGCTTGCAGGTTCGGTGCTCGTTCCGGCTACGGCGAGCGGTACACAGCCGTCCATTGTCGGCGGTACGGAGGCGTCGGTCGCCGACCATCCCTACGCCGTGTTCCTTGTCGACAGGCGGGGCAACCAGTTCTGCGGCGGCACGCTGGTCGCCTCCGACACGGTCGTCACGGCGGCCCACTGCGCTGTCGCCGTGGATCGTTCCGAGCTCGGCGTCGTGGCCGGCAGGCAGGACAAGCGGACGGCCGATGGTATGGAGGCCGGTGTGCGTGACGTCTGGGTGCCACCGGCCTACGAGGATCCGACGACCGGCGACGACCTGGCGGTGCTGACTCTCGATCGCCGCGTGCCTTACCGTCCCGCGCGGGTCGCCGGGCCTGCCGACCAGGCGCGGTACGCGCCGGGCACGATGGCGACCGTGCTCGGCTGGGGCCGGCTGGAGGAGGGCGGCGCCAAGTCGACCACACTGCGTAGCGCTCGTGTCCCGATCGTGGACGACGAGACCTGCGGGCGGGCCTACGGCAGTTACGACTCGCGCACGATGGTCTGTGCCGGTTATCCCGAGGGCGGCGTCGACGCCTGCCAGGGCGACTCCGGCGGGCCGTTGATGGTGGGCAACACGGTGGTCGGGGTCGTGTCCTGGGGGGAGGGCTGCGGCGAGCCCGGTAAGCCCGGCGTCTACACCCGGGTGGCCTCCTACGTCGAGGACACCGAACGCGTCTGATACGCATGGCGGGTGACTGATTTCCTGTCCCGCGCCGGGCGTGAGCTGACCGCTGCCGAACTGCACGATCTGCTACGGCTGCGCGTCGAGGTGTTCATCGTCGAGCAGGAGTGCCCGTACCCGGAGATCGACGGCAAGGACCTGCTGCCGGGAACGCGGCACATCTGGGCGCCGGGTCCGGACGGAGTGGCCGGGTGTCTGCGCATCCTCGCCGAGCCAGGCGGTGTGCAGCGCATCGGGCGGGTGTGCACCGCGAAGTCTGCGCGCGGCACGGGACTGGGTGCGCAGCTGATGGCAGCCGCGTTGGACGCTGTCGGCGACGCCGAATGCGTGCTCGACGCGCAGACCTACGCGCAGGGCTTCTACGCGCGCTTCGGGTTCCGCCCCGAGGGCGAGGAGTTCGACGAGGACGGCATCCCGCACATCACCATGCGGCGGCTCGCGCCCGGCCGATGAGTTCCGCGCCCGTGCCGGGTCTGCCTTGGCGAGATATGACCTGGCAGGAGGAACGAACCATGACCAGCACCGAGCCGCGGACCGACCTCGACAGCCGTTACGGCGAGCCGACCGCCACCGCGACACCGTGGGGTCAGGCGTGTGAACAACTGGCCGCCGCGCCGCTGTACTGGCTGACCACGGTCCGTCCGGACGGTCGTCCGCACGTCACCCCCTTGATCGCCGTCTGGCTCGACGGCGCGCTCCACTTCTGTACGGGCAGTGAGGAGCGGAAGGCGCGCAACCTGGGAGGCAACCCGCACTGCGTGTTGACCACCGGCCGCAACGACCTCCACGACGGTCTCGACCTGGTGATCGAGGGCGATGCCATGCGGGTACGGGACGACGCGACACTGCATCGCCTTGCCGACGCCTACGTCGCCAAGTACGGCGAGGAGTGGCGCTTCACGGTTGTCGACGGCGGTTTCCGCCACGACGACGGTGGTGCTGCCCTGGTGTACCAGGTGGCACCGGTGACCGCATTCGGTTTCGGCAAGAGTCCCTACAGCCAGACCCGCTGGCGCTTCTAGTACTCAGGCGCGCGGGGCGACCTCGCTGATCACCTTCACTGCACGGTCCACATCGGACTCGGTGAGGTCAGCGCGTGCCGTCAGCCGCAGGCGGGACACGCCGTCCGGCACCGACGGCGGGCGGAAGCAGCCGACGCGGATGCCGTGCTCCGCGCAGGCTTCCGCCCACGCGAGCGCGGCGCCGGGGTCGGGCGCCAGCACCGACACGACCGCGGCATGCGGCGTGCTCACACGCAGGCCCGCCTCGCGTAGACCGCCCGCCAGGGTCTGCGCGGCCGTGAGTACCTTGCCCGGCAGCTCGGGCTCCTGCTTGAGCACGCGGAGTGCGGCGAGTGCGGCGGCCGCACTCCCGGGGGCGAGGCCGGTGTCGAAGGCGAATATGCGCGCCGAGTCGACAAGATGCTTGATCACCCTGCGCGGGCCGAGCACAGCCCCGCCCTGCGCGCCGAGCGCGGTGCACAGCGTGATGGTGGTGACCACGTCCGGCTCACCGGCGAGCCCTGCCTCGTACACCGCACCGCGTCCGCCCTCGCCGAGGACCCCGAACCCGTGCGCGTCGTCGACCAGCAGCGCCGCCCCGTGTGCGCGGCACACCTCGGACAGTTCCGGAAGTGGGGCGAGGTCACCGTCCACAGAGAACACCGAGTCGGTGACGACCAGCGCCTGGCGCTTGCGTCGCGTCGACAGCGCATGCGCGACCGCGCGCGGGTCGTTGTGTGTCGCGGCGGCGACGTCGGCGCGGGAGAGCCGGCAGCCCTCGATGAGTGAGGCGTGGCTGTGCTTGTCGGCGACGATGGCGGACTCGGCGCCCGACAGGGCCGTCACCGCGCCGAGGTTCGCCAGGAACCCGGAGGAGAAGACCAACGCCGCCTGCGTCCCGCAGAAGCGGGCCAGCTCGTGCTCGAGTTCGGCATGCAGCTCGGTGGACCCGGACACCAGGCGTGAACCGGTGGCACCAGCGCCCCAGCGCAGTGCGGCCGCGGCGGCGGCACTGGCGACCCGCTTGTCCCTGGCCAGCCCGAGGTAGTCGTTACCGGCGAGATCCAGGTGGTCGGACCCGGGCCTGCGGGGCGTCAGGCGCCGGGTGAGCCCGGCCTGTGCGCGGCGGGTGGACTCGGCGTCGAGCCAGTCGAAGACCTGGTCTGGCGGGGTTGCGGCGAAGGCTGGACCGGGCGCGTTCACGCCTGGCAGTCTCGCATCGGACCGAAATGTTGAGGGGACCGAGGGTGACAGAGAACGAGATGCTGGCTCCGCTGCCGACCGACTGGGAGCGTGCGCTCGCGGTGGTCGCGCATCCGGACGATCTGGAGTACGGCGGTTCGGGCGCGGTCGCGCGCTGGAC
This sequence comes from Saccharomonospora sp. NPDC046836, assembly GCF_040645195.1. Taxonomy (NCBI): domain Bacteria; kingdom Bacillati; phylum Actinomycetota; class Actinomycetes; order Pseudonocardiales; family Pseudonocardiaceae; genus Saccharomonospora; species Saccharomonospora sp. NPDC046836. Next base: position 47,422 of record NZ_JBEYXW010000004.1, on the reverse strand, counting down.
GGACGAGGGCAGGTCGGTGACCTACCTGCTGGCGTCCCGGGGCGAGGCGGGCATCGACGGGATGCCGCCGGAGGAGGCAGGGCCGCTGCGGGAACGCGAGGAGATCGCCAGCGCGCGGGTGGTCGGCGTGGATCAGGTCGAGTTCCTCGACCACCCCGACGGCATGATCGAGTACGGCCTGCCGTTGCGGCGCGACATCGCGGCCGCGATCCGCAGGCACCGACCCGAGTTGATCATCATGACCAATCACAGGGAGACCTGGCCGGGCGGTGACTGGCTCAACATGGCCGACCACCGCAACGTGGGGCTCGCGACGCTCGATGCCGTGCGTGACGCGGCCAACCGCTGGGTGTTCCGTGACCTGACCGAGGCCGGGCTCGAGCCCTGGGACGGCGTGCGCTGGGTGGCGGCTGCGGAGTCACCGTTGGCCACGCACGCCGTCGACATCACGGCCACGATCGACCGGGCCGTGGCGTCGCTGCGGGAGCACCGTGCCTACCTCGCGGGCCTGGGCGACGGTCCGATGACCGATCCGGACACCTTCCTGCGGGAGGCCGCCCTTGAGACCGGCACCCGCTTCGGTGGGGTACTCGCCTGCTCGTTCGAACTGATCCCGATGGGTTAACCGCCCCCAAGGCCACCTTGGTTGCATTCAACGCAACCAAGGTGGCCTTGGGGACCGAACCTCAGGCGGGGGAGTGGGAGCGGCGGTGGGGCCGCTGCGGGCGGTTGCCCCGGCCTGCCGGTTCGCGGCGGCCACCGAACGAAGGCCGGCCACGCCCCGGTGCGCCGCCACGGCGGCCACCTGATGCGCGCGGGGCGTGGTGCTGCTCGACGATGGGCACGCCGCTCGGCATCCGGGCACCGGTGATCCGCGCCAGCTCCTCGTTGCCGGGCTGTACCACCGCCGACTCGGGCCGCACCCCGGCACGGTCGGTCATCCGGCGCACCGTACGCCGCTGGTCACGCGTCACCAGTGTCACCACGGTGCCCGATGCGCCCGCCCTTGCGGTCCGGCCCGCCCGGTGCAGGTAGTCCTTGTGGTCGCCGGCTGGGTCGACGTGAAGCACCAGGCTCACGTCGTCGACGTGAATACCGCGTGCTGCGACATCGGTGGCCACCAGCACCGGCGTGCGGCCCTCCTTGAAGTCGGCGAGCACACGGTTGCGCTGGCCCTGCGTCTTGCCGCCGTGCAGCGCACCGGCGTGCACACCCGCTGAGCGCAGCCGGGTGGTCAACCGGTCGACGTGGTGCTTGGTGCGCACGAACATGATCGTGCGCCCCTCCCGCGCGCCGATCTCGGTGACGATGGCCTGCTTGTCCTCGTGAGTCACCTGCAGCAGGTAGTGGTCCATCGTGGTGACGCTGGCCGTGACCGGGGCGACCGAATGCGTCACCGGGTCGGTCAGGTAGGCCTTCACCAGACGCTCGACGTCGCCGTCCAGCGTCGCGGAGAACAGCAGCCGCTGCCCGTCTGCCGGAGTGCGGTCGAGGATCTCCCGCACCTGCGGCAGGAATCCCATGTCGGCCATCTGGTCGGCCTCGTCGAGTGCGACGAACTGGGTGGCGTCGAGCCGGCAGGTGCCCTGCCGGACGTGGTCGGAGAGCCGGCCGGGCGTGGCGATCAGCAGGTCCACACCACGGGCCAGTGCATCGGCCTGGCGGGTGAAGGCCATACCGCCGACGGCGGTCCGGCACCACAGGCCGAGCGACTTGGCCAGCGGGATGAGCGCGTCGGCGACCTGCATCGCCAGCTCGCGGGTGGGTACGAGCACGAGCGCGCGGGGCTGCTTCGGCTGCGCCTTGCCGCCGTCGAGCCTGGCCAGCAGAGCCAGACCGAAGGCGAGGGTCTTGCCGGAACCCGTCTGTGCACGGCCGAGCACGTCACGGCCGGCCAGTGCGTCGGGCAGGGTCGCCGCCTGGATCGGGAACGCCTCCGTCATGCCCGCCTGCCGCAGAGCACGCTGCAGCGGGGCCGGAAGGTTCAGGTCAGCGAACGAAGTGGTGGTCACACAATGCCTCTCGGACGTGGCACGTCACAAGGAGGCCCGGTTGCCCGGCGGCGCGCGGGCAGGTCGCGATGGTGGTGCGTTGGGCGTTCACAGGGACGAACCCGGCGCACGGCGCTCTCGCGGCACCACACGCCACACTGATGGGTGGAGCACCGAACTCGGAGCCATTCGGCCCGGCGGTGCTCGACCACTGTACCTCAGGGCGCTCCGGCGGCGCGGCGCAGGCTCATGCGCGGCCCTCCCAACTGTCCACAAACGACCTGCTGGGACCGGGTCACAGCGGTGCGGTGAGAGCCACCACACTCAGGCTGGCCGCCTCGGCGCGGAACTGAAAGGTGGTGCCCAGTGGGATCGTCAGGCACCCGGCGGGCCGTAACGTGATGGTCTCCTCACGCTCGTACGGACGGCGCCACATCTGGCCGGAGCCGGCGAGCACGTACCAGACCTCCTGCACGCTGCGTTGCGGCACGGCCACCGACACCTCGCCGCCGTGATCGTCGACGCCGGGCCGGTCCGCGGGGAGCCGCTGCCAGCCGGGCACCCCGGCCGGTTCACGCGCCGGTGACGAGTTCCAGCTCTCGCTCGCCGGTGCGCTCGACGACGAAGCCCGCCCGCGCTGCCACCCTCGCCACTGCGTCCACTGTGGACGGCTCGCTGCGGCTCGTGGCGAGCACCGCGGCCAGCTTTCCCTTGTAGGCCTTGTTGTGGTGGCTGACGATCTTGCGCCGGCCTGTCGCGTCCTCAGTGACGACCCGAACCGTGACGGCGCCGGGTATCCGGGCCAGCGCGACGTAGGTACCCGAGCGCAGGTCGACGACCAGCTCGTCCACGGCGCCGAGTTGGGGTTCCAGCACCGGCCGCCACAGTGCGCCCAGCGTTCCGAACGCCGGTAGCGAACTGCCGCCGGAGAGCCGGTAGGCCGGAATCGGGTCGGTCGCCCTGACCAGGCCGAACAGTGCGGAGGTAACAGCCAGCCGCCGCTGCGCCCTGGCCAGCTCGGCACGCCGGAAGCTCGCGGCGCCAAGCGCGTCGTAGAGCACACCGGTGTAGCGGCGCAGCGCCGGGGTGGTCGGCGAAGACCACAGCTGCGCGTTACGGGTGACCTCGTCCTGCTGCCGCTCCGAGAGCCCGAGTGCCGCCAGGCTGGCCAGCACATCGGCCGCGAGGTCCACGAGCGCGTCGGCCAGCTTGCGCCGTACCGGGTTCAGCTCGGCGAACGACAGCGCCTCCAGGTCGAGCGCGGGTCCGGTGCCGCCGGCGGCCTTGGTCTCGGAGGGAGGCAGGAGTACGAGCACGCCAGCAGAGCGTAGTCGCAGGCTGGGTGGTGTCAGTCGTGGTGCTCGGCCACACAGAACTGGTTGCCCTCCGGATCGGACAGCACCGTCCAGGCGAACCCAGGCGCCTCGTGTTCGGCGAGCTGCGTGGCGCCCAGCCCGACGAGCTTGGCCACGTCGCCGGGCCGGTCCGTGGTCTCGAGGTCGACGTGGATGCGATTCTTGCCGGCCCGGGGCTCGGGTACCTGTTGCAGGGCCAGCCGCACCCCGCCGCCGGTGGGGTTCAGCATCAGGAACTCGCCGTAGTCCAGGGCGATATCGGTCTCCAGCGCCTTCGTCCAGAACTCCGCGAGCCGTCGCGGGTCCGCGCAGTCGATTGTCACCATTGCCAATGTCACGGTCATGTCCACCGACGTTAGGTCAGGGGTACGACAAATACCGGTTGGAGCAGTTCGCGGCCGGTTGACTACCCTTCCCTCAACGTCTCGTTCCTGCCTAGGAGAACACCGTGATCACCAGGATGTCGTCGCTGTTCCTGCGCACCCTGCGCGAGGATCCGGCCGACGCCGAGGTACCCAGCCACCGGCTGCTGGTGCGTGCCGGCTACGTTCGCCGGGTCGCTCCGGGCGGGTACTCCTGGTTGCCGCTCGGCCTGCGGGTGCTGCGCAACATCGAGGCCGTGGTGCGCGAGGAGATGGACGCCATCGGCGGGCAGGAGATCCAGTTCCCCGCGTTGCTGCCGCGCGAGCCGTACCAGAAGACCGGCCGGTGGACCGAGTACGGCGACAGCGTGTTCCGGCTCAAGGACCGCAAGGGCGCCGACTACCTGCTCGGTCCCACGCACGAGGAGCTGTTCGCGCTCACCGTGAAGGGCGAGTACGGCTCGTACAAGGACTACCCGGTCGTCCTGTACCAGATCCAGACCAAGTACCGCGACGAGGCACGGCCGCGTGCCGGGGTCCTGCGCGGACGCGAGTTCGTCATGAAGGACTCCTACTCCTTCGACCTCGACGACGCGGGACTGGCGAACTCCTACCAGCTGCACCGCGACGCCTACATCAAGATCTTCGACCGGCTCGGGCTGGAGTACGTGATCGTCGCCGCGACCTCCGGTGCGATGGGCGGCTCTGCGTCGGAGGAGTTCCTCGCGGTCGCCGCGACGGGCGAGGACACCTACGTGCGCAGCACCGAGTCCGGTTACGCGGCCAACGTCGAGGCCGTGGTGACGCCCCCGCCCGCAGAGCGGCCCATCGAGGGGCTGCCCGAGGCGCAGGTGCACTACACCCCGAACACGCCGACCATCGAGACACTCGTCGACTTCCTCAACGGCGCCGACCTCGGCCGCACGTTCACCGCTGCCGACACGCTGAAGAACGTGCTGGTGAAGATCCGCCAGCCCAACGAGCAGGAGTGGCAGCTGCTGGCCGTCGGCGTGCCGGGCGACCGCGAGGTCGACATGAAGCGGCTGGAGTCCTCGCTCGAACCCGCCGAGGTGGCGCTGCTCGAGGAGGCCGACTTCGCGGCGAACCCGTTCCTGGTCAAGGGCTACATCGGGCCGGGCGCGTTACTGGCCAACGGCGTGCGTTACCTCGTCGACCCCCGCGTCGCGCGGGGGACGGCCTGGGTCACCGGTGCCGACAAGGCCGACAACCACGTGGTCGATCTGGTGTGCGGGCGCGACTTCACCCCGGACGGCACGATCGAGGCGGCCGAGGTGCGCGAGGGCGACCCCTCGCCGGACGGCCACGGCACCCTGGTCGCCGCACGCGGCATCGAGATCGGGCACATCTTCCAGCTCGGCCGCAAGTACACCGACGCGTTCGAGGTCGATGCGCTCGGCCCCGACTCCAAGCCGGTCCGCATCACGATGGGGTCCTACGGCGTCGGCGTGTCCCGGCTCGTCGGCGTGATCGCCGAGCAGCACCACGACGAGCTCGGGCTCGTGTGGCCCCGTGCGGTCGCCCCCGCCGATGTGCATGTCGTGATCGCCGGTAAGGACGACACGGTCGCCGAGGGCGGCGAGCGAATCGCCGCGCAGCTGTCCGGCCGTGGCGTGCGGGTGCTGCTGGACGACCGCAAGGCCACGCCCGGCGTGAAGTTCGCCGACGCCGAGCTCATCGGTGTGCCGACGATCCTCGTGGTGGGCCGTGGCCTGGCCAAGGGAGTCGTCGAGGTGAAGGACCGGGCCAGCGGCGAGCGCAGCGAGATCGCCGTCGACGACGTCGTCGAGCACCTGCTTGCGCTGACGGGCCGGTCAGGTCGGTAGCGCGCCCAGTACGGCGCCGGTGTCCGACAGGTCACCGAACACCACGTTGGCACCGGACGCCTGCAGTTCGTGCTCGCTGTGCCGTCCGGTCGCCACACCGACCGCGACCGCGCCGTGTGCCCGCGCCGCCTCGACGTCGTGCGGGGTGTCGCCGATGACGATCACCGACTCCGGCGCGAACGCGTGGTCGTGTTTGCGCGCGGCCAGCGCGACGGCGTGGGCCACCAGGTCGGGACGGTGTGCCGACAGCGAGCCGTAGCCGCCGATGCCGAAGTCGATGTGGGTGTGCAGGTCGAACGCGCTGAGCTTGTGCTCGGCGATCTCGGGCAGGTTGCCGGTGACCAGCGACTGCACCACGCCGTCCTGCCCCGCGAGTGCCGACAACACCGCGGCCGCCCCCGGCAGTGCGTGCCCGTAACCGGTCAGGGCCGGCCGCGCGGCCGAGGACAGCCGGACGAGCTCCTGCCACACCGCGCGGATGCGATCCTCGGTCGGCTCGATGCCGTGCGTGGCGAGCAGTTCCATGGAGATAGCGCGCTCGGTGCGGCCGGGGAAGGACGGCAGGTCCCGTAACGCGACGCCCGCGACCGTCGCGAGTGCGTCGGCGTACCACCGCCCACCGAGGCCACGCAGGTCGACGAGCGTCAGGTCGATGTCCCACAGCACCAACCGTGCCGAGTTCCCGTTCACGCGCGCCACGCTACTCGGACCGTATTTCAACGCGCGTTGACATTAGTCCCGCCCGGTCGTACCGTGAGCGAATAATTCAACGTCTGGGGAAAATTCTGGAGGGGAAGATGGCTGAGCCAAGTCGGCGCCGGATGGGGCCGCTCGTACTGGCAACGGCGTTCGTCGGCGTGGTCGCCGTGGTTGTGCTGGGTTTCCTGACCTTCGGCGCACAGACCACCGCCGCGCCGAAGGGCGTACCGGTCGCGGTCTCCGCGCCGGAGGCGGGACCACTGCGTGCCGCCGCCGAGCGGGTCGCCGGGCAGGGAGGTGACGTGCTGAGCTGGCAGGTCACCACCACCGAGGAGGGCAGGCAGCTGCTGGCGGACAAGGAGGTCTACGGCGTTCTCGAGCTCACCACCGCGCAGGGCAGGCCAGCCGTCGCGGTGGTCGTCTCCGGTGCGATCAACCCGGGCGGCACCCAGCTCGCCCAGCAGGCGCTGACGGGTGCCGGTCAGGCCTTGACCACCGCTCTCGCGCAGGCCGATCCCGCGCTGGCGCCCGCTGGAGTTCGTGTCGAGACCCTGCATGAGACCGGAACGGCCGGCCGGTTCGCGCCACTGGGGATCAGTGCGCTGGCCTGGGTCGGCGGGCTGGCCGCTGGCGCATCGCTGACGCTGCTGGCCGCGCGCCGCGGCGGCGCACCGGGACCGGCTGCCCGGTTCACACACATCGCCGTGACCAGCGTGCTGGTGAGCAGCACGCTGATCGGGTTCCTCGCATTGTGGGACTCCTCGTTGCACCTCGGCTGGGACACGGTCGGGTTCGTCGTGCTGACGGCAGCCGCGTTCGCCTCGCTGCAGGGTGGTCTGCTCCGACTGCTCGGGGTGCGGGCGATGGCGATCCTCGGCCCGCTCTACCTCATCGCGCCCGCGGTGGCAGGCCAGGTACCGGAGATGCTCGCTCCCGCGTACAAGAACCTGCTGTGGTCGTGGACGCCGTTCCGTTTCTCGACCGAGGGGCTGCGCAGCCTGCTCGTGGGCGCTCCCGGCGGCCCGGATGTCGCGACCGGGGTGTGGGTGCTCGCCGCGATTCTTGTGGCGGGGCTGGTCGTCGTGCTCTGGCCGCGGCGGCGTTCAGCCGGCGAGGAAGCTGAACCGCAGCCGGCGGATGGTGTTGTCGATGTTGGTGTCGACCAGGCAGATCGACTGCCAGGTGCCGAGGGCAAGCACGCCGCCGAGTACGGGAACGCTGGCATACGGCGGTAGGAAGGCGGGCAGCACGTGGTCACGCCCGTGGCCACGGCTGCCGTGCCGGTGCTGCCACCGGTTGTCACGGGGTAGCAGCTCGTCCAGTGCGCTGAGCAGGTCGTCGTCGCTGCCTGCGCCCGTTTCCAGTATCGCCAGCCCCGCCGTCGCGTGCGGTACCCACACGTGCAGCAGACCGTCCTCCGCGCCGGCCTCGGTCAGGAACCTCTCCGCGTCCTTGGTCAGGTCCCTCACCACGGCTTTTCCGCCGGTGTGCACCTCGATCTCGGTGGAGTACATAGCACAACCGTAGTCGGCAGCCATAGTGCATACTGTATGCGAAAATGTGGCGATTATGACACCGGTCACGTGATCTGGATTACGTTCTGGTCCAGTATGGTCACCAGGGCCGGAGCTCGCTGCCGAGAGGACGCAATGGTGACCGAGACTTCCTCGCCGCTGTCGATCGGCGTGGTCAAGGAGACCAAACCGGGCGAGCGCCGGGTCGCGCTGGTGCCCAAGTTCATCGAGCGGCTTGCCAGGCGTGGCCTGCGGATCGTGCTGGAACCCGGTGCGGGCGCGGGTGCCCAGCTCGCCGACGAGCTGTTCGAGGAGGCGGGCGCGACGATCGGCGACGCCTGGACCGCCGACATCGTGCTCACGGTTGTGCCGCCGACCATCGCCGGCATCCAGCGGCTGCGGCCGGGGACCGTGCTCATCGGTTTCCTCGCCCCACTATCCAATGTGGAGGAACTGGCCGCGATGAAGAAGGCAGGCATCACCGCGTTCGCCGTCGAGTCGATCCCGCGAATCTCCCGTGCCCAGGCCATGGACGCGCTGTCCTCGCAGGCCAACGTCGCCGGCTACCGGGCCGCACTGCTCGCGGCGCAGCGGTTGCCCAAGTTCTTCCCCATGCTCACCACCGCGGCGGGTACGGTGCGGCCGGCGAAGGTGCTCGTGCTCGGCGTCGGGGTCGCCGGGTTGCAGGCGCTGGCCACGGCGAAGCGGCTCGGCGCACAGGCCACGGGCTACGACGTCCGACCCGAGGTCGCCGAGCAGGTGCGTTCGGTCGGGGCCAAGTGGCTCGATCTCGGCATCGAGGCTGCCGGTGAGGGTGGCTACGCGCGTGCGCTGACCGAGGAGGAGCGGGCGCTCCAGCAGCAGCGGCTCACCGAGGCCATCGCCGGGTTCGACGTGGTGATCACCACGGCGCTCGTGCCCGGCCGCAGAGCACCCACCCTGGTCACCGCGCAGGCCGTGCGGGGCATGCAGCCGGGCAGCGTGATCGTCGACATGGCGGGCGAGACCGGCGGCAACTGCGAGCTGACCGAACCTGGCAAGGACATCGTCGTGCACGACGTCACGATCTCCTCACCGCTCAACCTGCCTGCCGAGATGCCCGTGCACGCCAGCGAGCTGTACGCGCGCAACCTGACCGAGCTGCTGGAGCTGATCGTCGACGCCGACGGCAAGCTCGCGATCGACTTCTCCGACGAGGTGGTGGCAGGTGCCTGCGTCGCCGGCCGGGACGAGGAGGTGAACTGATGCTGGTCGACAGTCTCGCAGTGTTGGTGCTGGCCGGATTCGTCGGGTTTGCGGTGATTTCCAAGGTGCCCAACACCTTGCACACGCCGCTGATGTCGGGCACCAACGCCATCCACGGGATCGTGCTGCTCGGTGGGTTGATCGTGTTGGGCCTCGGCGCGGAGGGCGTGCTGAACAGAGTGCTGCTCGTGATCGCCATCGCATTCGGCACGATCAACGTCGTCGGTGGCTTCCTCGTCACCGACCGGATGCTCGCGATGTTCAAGGAGAAACCCAAGCAGGAGAGCACGAAGGAGGTCGAGAAGTGACGACCTTGGTCTCCGTGCTCTACATCGTCGCTTTCGCCTTGTTCATCTACGGCCTGATGGGACTCACCGGCCCCCGCACCGCCGTGCGCGGCAACCTGATCGCGGCGGTCGGTATGGCGATCGCGGTCATCGCCACATTGTTGCTGCCGGGCATGGGCAACTGGTGGCTGATCGCGCTGGGCATCGTACTCGGCACGATCGTCGGTGTGCCGGCCGCGCGCAGGGTCAAGATGACCGCGATGCCGCAGATGGTGGCGCTGTTCAACGGTGTCGGCGGTGGCGCGGTGGCGCTCATCGCCTGGGTGGAGTTCCGCACCACGGGCGGCTACGCACACGAACCGCGCTACGTCGCAATCGCGTCGCTGTTCGCGGCGATCGTCGGTTCCGTGTCGTTCTGGGGTTCCAACATCGCCTTCGGCAAGCTGCAGGAGCTGATCTCCGGACGTCCCATCACCGTGGGCAGGCTGCAGCAGCCGCTCAACATCCTGCTCGTGCTGGTCGCGCTGGCGTGCGCGGTCGCGGTGGTCGCGGGCGGCACGTCGGAATGGCTGATCATCGGCGTGCTGGTCGCGGCCGCGCTGCTCGGCGTCATGCTCGTGCTGCCGATCGGTGGCGCCGACATGCCCGTGGTGATCTCACTGCTGAACGCCTTCACAGGTCTGTCGGCTGCGGCGATGGGCCTTGCGCTGAACAACACCGCACTCATCGTGGCCGGCATGATCGTCGGGGCGTCCGGTTCGATTCTCACCAACCTCATGGCCAAGGCGATGAACAGGTCGATTCCGGCGATCGTCGCCGGCGGGTTCGGCGGTGGAACTGCCGCCGTGGCCAGCGGCGCGGGCGGGCCGGAGCGGCCCGTGCGCAGCACGAGCGCGAGCGACACGGCGATCCAGATGGCCTACGGGAGCAAGGTCATGGTGGTGCCCGGCTACGGCATGGCGGTGGCACAGGCACAGCACGCCGTGCGCGAGATGGCCGATCTGCTGGAGAGCAAGGGCATCGAGGTGCTCTACGCCATCCACCCGGTGGCAGGCCGGATGCCAGGGCACATGAACGTCCTGCTCGCCGAGGCCGACGTGCCGTACGAGAGCCTCAAGGAAATGGACGAGGCCAACTCGGAGTTCCCGCAGACCGACGTGGCGCTCGTCATCGGCGCCAATGATGTGACCAACCCAGCGGCGCAGTCGGATCCGGGCTCACCGATTTACGGCATGCCGATCCTGCATGTCAATTCCAGCCGGTCGGTGATCGTTCTCAAGCGGTCCATGAATTCCGGGTTCGCCGGAATCGACAACGAGCTCTTTTACGATCCCAAGACCGCGATGCTGTTCGGTGACGCCAAGGCGTCGGTCGCCGAGATCGTGGAGGAACTCAAGGCGTTGTGACGATCAGGACCTGGGAGCGGAGAAGGTGACCTGCGGAACCTTCGCCGCGGCCGGAGCCTTGCCGGTCTTGCGTGCGCTGGCCTTCGACGTGCCTGCCTTGGTGGTCGCGCGCGCCTTGGTAGTCTTGGTCTCCGCTGCGGTCTTGGCCGGCTTCGCCGCCGTTGTCGCGCTGGACTTCGCCGTGCCCGTGGTCTTGGCCGGGGTGGACTTCGCCTTCGTCGTCTTGGCGGTGGTGGTGCTCTTCTTGGCCGGTTTGGCCTTGGTGGCCGGCGGTGTCGTCGCCTTGCCGGCCGCCGGAGCCTTCGCGGTCTTCGTGGCCCGCGACTTCGTGGCGGCGGTCTTGGTAGCCGTGGCCGTGGTGGCGGCCTTGCGCGACGTGGTGGGCTTCTTCGTCGAGGGCTTGGTGGCAGCCGCCGGCTTGGTCGCGGGTGCCGGCTTGGTGGCACCCGCCGACTTGGTCGCGGGTGCCGGCTTGGTCGCGGGCGCGGGCTTGGCCTTGGTGCTGGCCGCCTTGCGCGTGCCACGGCGCTTCGGCACGGCGATGATGCGCGGGGCGCGCTTGCGCCCGCCGGTGCGGCGTCCGTTCTCGGCATAGCGGCTGAGCGTCTGCCGCAGGCTCGCGGCGTTGTCACCGGAGAGGTCGATGTCGTACTCGACGCCGTCCAGGGCGAACCGTACCGTTTCCTCAGCCGGTTCTCCCGTAATGTCGTCGAGCAACTCGACCGCTGTGTTCCTGGCCATTAAAGACCTCCCCGTACCTGAACCATCTTCGCGGCAAGGATAGCGCCTGACGCGTTTTCCTTGTGGGGCGCCCAGCTTGCGCCGCGCGCCGCGGTGGTGTGCGCTCGAACCATGACTGAACGTACTTTCGACGTCGTGGTGCTGGGGGCCGGGCCCGTCGGTGAGAATGCAGCCGCCCGCGCCGTCCATGATGGTCTCACGGCCGCGCTCGTCGAACACGAGCGCTTCGGCGGGGAGTGCTCGTACTGGGCATGCATTCCGAGTAAAGCGTTGCTACGACCGGGAAACCTGCTCGCCGCCGTCCATCGCATGCCCGGCCTCGTCCCCACCGCCCGGCTCGATCCAGCCGAGATCTTCGCACGCCGCGACTCCTTCGTGGCCAACTGGGACGACGACGGGCAGGTCAAATGGGCCAATGGCGCGGACATCGAGACGATCCGGGGCTACGGCCGGATCACCGGTGAACGTGAGGTCACGCTCGGCGATGGCACGGTGTTGTCAGCCCGGCATGCGGTCGTGGTGTGCACGGGCAGCGTGCCCACGATGCCGCCGCTGGAGGGGCTCGACACGGTCGACGTGTGGACGTCGCGGGACGCGACCTCGGCCAGCACGGTGCCGGGCAGGCTCGCCGTGCTGGGCGGTGGGGTCGTCGGCGTGGAGATGGCACAGGCGTGGGCCCGGCTCGGGTCGGAGGTGGAGCTGATCGCGACCGGTCCGCGACCGCTGCCCCGGTTCCCCGAGTTCGCAGGCGATGCCGTGGCCGAAGGGCTGCGGGCCGACGGAGTGCGGTTGCACACGAACTCCCGCGCGAAGCGGGTTTCCACAGTGGACGGTTCTGTCCGTGTCGAGTTGGCCGGTGGCGGCCACGTGGACGCCGACAAGCTGCTCGTCGCCACGGGCCGCCGGCCTGCGACCGACGACATCGGGCTGGACAGCATCGGACTCGAACCGGGTAAGCCCATCACCGTCGACGACACCGGCCTCGCGTCCGGAGTGGACGGCCAGTGGCTCTACGCGGCGGGCGACGTCACCGGTCGCGCGCTGCTGACCCACCAGGGCAAGTACGCCGCACGCGCCGTCGGGGACGCTGTGGCGGCCAGGGCACGGGGCGAGCGCGTTGGCGTGGCGCCGTGGAGCCGCTTCACGGCTACGGCCGACCACCACGCGGTGCCGCAGGTGGTGTTCACCGATCCCGAGGTCGCTTCGGTCGGCCTTGCGGACGCCACGAGCGACCGCCATCGGGTGCTCGATCTGGACATCGCCGTCGCCGGCTCGGAACTGCATGCCGACGGCTACAAGGGCAGGGTGCGGATCGTCGTCGACACCGAGCGGGAAGTGCTGCTCGGTGTGACGTTCGTCGGTCAGGACGTGGCGGAGATGCTGCACGCGGCGACGATCGCGGTCGTCGGCGAGGTGCCGCTACGCCGCCTGTGGCATGCGGTGCCTGCGTTCCCGACGATCAGCGAGGTGTGGCTGCGCCTGCTGGAGGCCTACGGCCTGTAGGCCCGCGACCGGTCATGGGGCCAGCGGGATGGCCTGTGCGGCTTCGGCCACCTCGGTCAGCGCCGGATCGTCCACAGGGGACGGTCCGGCCAGTGGGCAGGCGAGTACGAGCCGCACGGTGATGCCGTCCAGTGAGCTGGTGTAGGCGGCGTCGGCGAAGGAAGGGGACGCATCGGGCCAGCGCCCGGTGTCGGTCGCCACGTCGGTGATCACGCCGGTGCCGGGTGTGTCCGCCAGCTCCTGGAACGCCGCCGCCTGTGCCTCGTCTGCGAAGGTCAGTGCTGCTACGGAAACGGCGACCGGCCTGCCGTCGACCGTGGTGACGAAGCTGCCCCGGCGCAGTGCCGCGCAGCCACCGTCGTCCAGCCGGACCTGCAGGTCACCCACGGCATGCTGGGCGCAGTCCACCGTCGAACCGGTGGCCTGCTCGGTGAACTCGATGCCGCCCGCCCGCACCACCGCCGGTGCAGGGGGCGGCGCCGCGCGCGGTGCCGGTTCGCTGTCGGCCTGTGCCAACAGGATCGCGATCGTCGCGGCGATGAGCAGCACGAGCACCGCGGCCCCGGCCAGTGGTTGCCAGCGGGTCCTGCGGCGCGCCGGTGAGGGGGTGGGCATCGGGCTCGCGGGCCGTGCCGGTGGCGCAGGCGGTCGCGGATGCGGTGACGGCGCAGGGGGCCGCACCGGCACGGCCGGAGGAGGTGGCGTGGCCGGGTGGATCATCGGCACCGTCGGCGGTGCGCTCGCCAGTGGATGGTCTTCGGTGAATCCTTCGGCGGCGAGTACCTCGTCGTCCTGCTCGGGCGCGTCGGGTTCGAGCGCGCGGACCAGGGCACGGACCTGCTCCGCCGTGAAGACCCGCTCCGCCGAGGCGAGCGAGACGGTCGCCGCGAGCATGCTGGTCGAGGTGGGGTAGACCACCCGGACCGGACCGGCCAGATCCGCCGGCGGCTGCTCCACGGTCTCGACGAAGGGTCCGACCGCGATCACGGTTCCCACCGTCGCCTCCGGCGCGGTGGCACGGATCAGCTCGGCGACGGCGGCAGCGAGTGCGAGTGGCTCGGTGCCGGGGTTGACGGCGTTGTCGGTACGGACCAGTGGCCAGCCGTCGGCCTTCCACTGCCCGTCCAGTGGCGCCTCCAGCCGCATCGCGGGATCCGGCAGGTCGACACCGACCACCACGAGTACCCCGTGCGGCACGATCAGCACGGCATCCACGGCCTGCGCCAGGCCCGGGGGCTGGGTGCCGACCAGCGCGAGGCCACCGACGAGGTTGCGGCCCCGGCCGAGTGAGGCGAGCGCTGCGCGAATGTCCTCGGAAACCAGGGTGGTTCGCCGAGGGAACCGGACGAGTCGCACCAGACCTCCCCTGACAGCCGTGGCTCGCGTGGCACACGCTAGCGCGACAAAGCGCCGCTCCGATGGGAAACGGCGGCCACAGTGAGCGAATTGCTCGGTGATCGGCGCCGCTAACCGATCATGCACGTGACTGGCCAACCCGCCGGCAGTCGCGTCCCCCGTTCGGGTGGCGGCCGAGTGGGTGGTTCTGCTCCGGGTGTGTTCGAGCCGAGTCGGCAACCGTGACGCTGCCACATGCGCTGCTTGCCCAGATCAAGGGCGTCCTGAAGGCCGATGCCGTCGCCGCCGCGACCCCGCTCGGAGCCGTTCCCACGCGGACAGAGTGGCTGGGGACTGTAACGTTCGGGTGATCCCGATTTCGGTCACTGCGGGTGCGAATTCTCGTGTTCGTGTGGCTAAATGGGTGAGCGCCGTGCAAAATGTCATGTGGAGTAGCCACTTGTCTAGCGTTCCGTGACTCGCGAGGTCGTAGGGGAAGACGCCCCTCGTCGAGCAGCGGAGGTCAGCAGTGAGCACTCGTGGCGTTGTGTACGTCCACTCGTCGCCGTCTGCGGTTTGCCCGCACGTCGAGTGGGCGATCTCGGGCGCGCTCGGTGGCCGGGTCGAGCTGCAATGGACAGCTCAGCCGGCTGCTCCCGGGCAGCTCCGGGCCGAGTGTGACTGGCGTGCGCCCGTGGGCATGGGGGGCAAGCTCGCCGCCGCGCTCAAGGCGTGGCCGATGATTCGCTTCGAGGTCACCGAAGAGCCGAGTCCCGGTGTGGATGGTCAGCGACTCTGCTACGCGCCAGGACTCGGTCTGTGGCATGCCCGCACGAGCGCCAACGGTGACATCGTCGTTGGTGAGGACCAGCTGCGCAGTCTCGTGTCGCGCAGCAGGGCAGGGGAGCAGCTCGCGCACAAGCTCGACGAGCTACTCGGTGCAAGCTGGGACGAGGCGCTCGAGCCGTTCCGCCACGCTGGCGACGGCGCGCCTGTGACGTGGTTGCACCAGGTGGGCTGACCACAGTAGCTACGCTGGCGGTGTGCCGACCGCACCTCCGTCACCTCTGCGCTGGCTCGTGCCGGTGCTGGTTGTGGTGGTGTCGTTGACGATCGGTGGCGGCCTGCTGGCGCGCGAGCTGTACCACCTTCCCGACGACGACGGCGACGCCGCCGCTCCGGCGCAGGGCACGTCGGTACGGGTGCCGCGCGAGGAGCCGGGCTCGGCGCAGGTCGAGCTGACGCCTGACGCCGCAGCGCATCCCGAGTCGGAACCGGTACGCACGGTGTTGCAGGAGCACTTCGACGCGATCAACGGGCGCGACTACGACCAGTGGACCACCACGGTGGTCGCCGCGCGGGTACAGGCACAGTCGCGCAGGACGTGGCTCACCAACTACCGCAGCACCCGCGACGGCGGCATCCGCGTGTACCGCATCGAGGCTGCGCCCGAGGGACGGCTACGGGTGCTGGTCGGTTTCACCAGCACCCAGGACATCGTCGATGCGCCGCCGGACCTGCCGGAGCATTGCATCCGCTGGTGGCTGGGCCTGCCGCTGACCCGCGAGTCCGGCGAGTGGCGTGTGGACACAGTGCCCACAGACGCGAGCCCGGTACGCGCGCCCTGCTGACGAAGAAGCACCCGATGCCACCTCGACCGAGGTGGCATCGGGTGCTTTTGGCTTTGCGGATCAGGCGGCGGTGAACAGCAGGGCGGTGTTGTGGCCGCCGAAGCCGAACGAGTTGCTGAGCGCCGCGTTGAGCTCCACCTTCCGCGGTTCGCCGGACACCACGTCGAGGTCGACCTTCGGGTCGAGGTTCTGCAGGTTGAGGGTCATCGGCACGATGCCGTGGTAGATCGACAGGATCGTGATGATGCCCTCGACCGCGCCGGCGCCGCCGACCAGGTGGCCGAGTGCGCCCTTCGGGGCGGTCACCACGGGGTGCTCGCCGACGGCCTTGCGGATGGCCGCCGCCTCGCCGACATCGCCCACGACCGTGGATGTCGCGTGTGCGTTGACGTGACCCACGTCTCCGGCGGTCAGGCCTGCCATCCGGATGGCGTTGTTCATGGCCGCGATCTGGCCGATGCCTTCGGGATGGTTGCCCGTGATGTGGTAGGCGTCCGCGGTGATGCCGAAACCGCTCAGCCGCGCGTACACGCGTGCGCCACGAGCGGCCGCTCGGTCGGCACGTTCCAGCACGACCGCGCCGGCACCCTCACCGAGAACGAAGCCGTCCCGGTCGGTGTCGAACGGCCGCGACGCGTGCTGCGGGTCGCCGTTGCGTGTCGACACGGTCCGGGCCTGTGCGAACCCGGCGATCGTGATCGGGTGGATGCAGGCTTCCGCACCACCTGCCACCACGACGTCGGCACGCCCGGACTGGATCATCTGGAACCCGGTCGCGATGCCCTCCGCACCGGAGGCACACGCCGAGGCCGGCGAGTGCACTCCGGCCCGGGCCTTGAGGTCGATCCCGACATGCGCCGCCGGGCCGTTCGGCATGAGCATCGGCACCGTCAACGGCGACACCTTGCGGATGCCGTGCTCCTCGAGCAGGTCGTCCTGCGCCAGCAGGGTCACCGGGCCGCCGATACCGGTGCCGATCGAGACGCCGAGCCGCTCGGGCTCCACGTCGGTGTGCTCGTCGGTCGGCTCGGCGAACCCCGCGTCCGCCCACGCCTGCCGTGCCGCGATGAGCGCGACCTGCTCGCAGCGGTCCAGCCGGCGAGCCTGCACGCGTGGGATCGTCTCTGTCGGCTCCTCGGCGAGGGTGGCACCGATCTTCACCGGCAGGTCGAACCTCTCGGCCCAGTCGGCCTCGATGGTGCGGACGCCGCTGCGGCCGGCGAGCAGCCCGTCCCAGGTGGACGTGACGTCCCCGCCGAGCGGCGTTGTGGCGCCGAGCCCGGTGATGACGACGTCGATGTTGCTCATTGGAGTCTCCCCGAGGTAGCCGATCAGCGTCTTACTTCGCGTTCGCCGCGACGTAGTCCACGGCGTCACCGACGGTCTTGAGGTTCGCGAGCTCGTCGTCGGGGATCTTGACCCCGAACTTGTCCTCGGCCTGCACGGCGATCTCCACCATGGACAGCGAGTCGATGTCGAGGTCGTCCACGAACGACTTCTCCGTGCTCACGTCGTCCTGGGACACGCCGGCGACCTCTTCGACGATCTCGGCGAGGCCGGTCAGGATCTCTTCTTTGTCTGCCACTTGGTGGTTCCTTCCTTGTTGAGCAGTTGCCTTGCGACGGACCTTAACGTCCGCCGCGGTCGGGGATGTCAGGGGCAGACGATGACCTGGCCTGCGTAGGACAGGCCGGCTCCGAAGCCCACGAGCAGCACTACGTCGCCCGAGCGCACGGTGCCCGCGGCGCGCATGTGGTCCAGCGCGAGCGGGATCGAGGCGGAGGACGTGTTGCCCGAGTAGCGGATGTCGTCGGCGACGATCATGTCGTCACGGGCGCCCTTGGCCCGCAGCCGCTTGGCGATCGCCTCGACGATGCGCAGGTTCGCCTGGTGCGGGATGAGTACGTCCACATCGGACAGCTCGAGCCCGGCGAGCTCCACCGCGCGCATCGCCACCGGAGCCATCTGCGTGGTCGCCCAGCGGAAGACCGACTGGCCCTCCTGGTGGATGTACTGGTGGTCACGCATGTGGATCATGTCGACCAGGTCGCCTGCGCTGCCCCAGGCCACCGGGCCGATGCCCGGTTCCTCTGCGGGGCCGACCAGTGCCGCGCCCGCGCCGTCGGCGAAGATGATCGCCGTCGAGCGGTCGAGGGGGTCCACCACGTCGGTGAGCTTCTCCGCGCCGATGACCAGCACCTTGCCCGCCGAGCCCGCACGAACGAGATCCGACGCCACACCGAGGCCGTAGCAGAAGCCCGCGCACGCGGCGTTGAGGTCGAAGGCGCCTGCGGCCTTGATGCCGATCCGGTCGGCGACCTGACCCGCAGCGTTCGGGATCGGCGATGGCATCGTGCAGTTCGGGACGATCACTGTGTCCACTTCGGACGGATTGGCGCCTGCGTCGGCGAGCGCCTTCGCCCCTGCGGCCACGGCCATGTCGACGAGCAGCTCGTCCTTGTCCGCGAACCGGCGCTCGATGATGCCAACGCGTTCGCGGATCCACTGGTCGTTGGTGTCCATGAGCTGGGACAGGTCGTCGTTGGTGACGATCCGGTCCGGCTGGGCACTGCCGACGCCGAGGATGCGCGTGGCAGCAGGTCCCTGCCGCAGCTGCAACGCCGGGCGGCGTCCTGTCATCGCACATCCTCCAGGTTCGCGGGTGTCTTCAGCGGCACAAGGGTGGTGACCGTGCCCTTGAGCTCGCGCTTCACCAGGCCGGTGAGTGTCCCGGCCGGCGGCAGCTCCACGGTGCTCGTGACGCCGAGAGCGGCCAGCTCGCGCATGGTGAGATCCCAGCGCACCGGCCGGGTCACCTGGTTGACGAGCCGCTCGAGGTACTCGCTGCCGCTGCGCACCACCGTGCCGTCGGCGTTCGACAACAGCGGCCGCACCGGGTCGCTGACGGTGATCTTCGCGGCGAGTGCGTTCAGCGCCTCCTCAGCCGGCGCCATGTACCGGGTGTGGAAGGCCCCGGCGACCTTGAGCGGGCGCACCTTCGTACCTTCCAGCGGCTCGGCCACGATGCGCTCGATGGCCGCGGCGGCCCCTGAGGCGACGATCTGTCCAGCGCCGTTCTGGTTGGCGGCCTCCAGCCCGTTCTCGTGCAACCAGGCCACGACGCGCTCCGGCTCGCCGAGCAGCACGGCCGCCATGCTGGTCGGCTCGATCGCACAGGCCTTCGCCATCTCCGCCCCGCGTACGGCGGCCAGCGCGACCGCGTCATCGGCGGAGAAGACCCCGGCGATCGCGGCTGCGGCCAGCTCGCCAACCGAGTGACCGGCGACGGGTGCGTCCGCGGGCACGGTCTCGGGCAGGTGCTCCGCGGCGAGCAGCGACAGCGCGACGATCAGGGGCTGCGTGATCGCGGTGTCCTGGATCTCCTCGGCCCCAGCCTCGGTGCCGAGACGCAGCAGGTCGAGGCCCGCGCGATCGGACCACTGCCGCACCCGCTCACGAGCGCCGTCCAGTTCGAGCCAGGGCGTGAGCATGCCAGGGGCCTGCGACCCCTGTCCGGGGCAGAGAAGGGCGATCACTCCTCAAGGGAACACGGCGGGGTGGCTGCGCTGGGATGCAGACGGGTCACGAAGTACACCCCGCGACGTTGTAGGGCAGCTACAAACATGGCCGCAACATCGCCCTGGTGAAGCGGTAACTATTGTCGCATTCGGGCAGTTGTCTTGTGATGCCGGTCACCAGATGCCGCGTGAGCGGGCCAGCCTGCCGACGGTCAGCGCGGTGCGCAGCACGAGTGCGTCCCTCGGGTCTCCGGCGTTGCGCCCGGTGAGTTCGGCTGCCTTGCGCAGCCGGTAGCGCACGGTGTTGGGGTGGACGAACAGCTGCCGGGCGCAGGTCTCCAGCACGCCGCCGCTCTCCAGGTAGGTCTCGATCGTCTCGAGCAGCGCGGGGCCTGCCTCCTCCAGCGGCCGCGCGATGCCGTCGATCAGCTGCCGCTCCGCCTCGGCGTCGCCGGCCAGCGCGCGTTCGGGCAGTAGGTCCACCGAGCGCGTCGGGCGTGGTGCCGCCGGCCAGCCGACGACCGCGCGCAGCCCGGACATCGCCTCGACCGCGCTGTGGTGTGCCTCGGCGAGGCTGGCGACCGTTGGGCCTGCGACCACGGGACCCTCCGCGAACGCTGTGGACAGGGTGGCCAGGATCGCGCGTTCCTTCACGCCGCCCTCGGTGGGTCCGGCGACCACGACCACGAGCCGGGAGCCCTGCACGCCGAGCAGGACGGGCCTGCCGACCCGTGCCGCACGGCTGCGGACCTCGAACACGACCGCAGGCGGCTCGTCCGACGGTGGGTTGCCGACGAGCACGGTCGCCGGCGCGGCGGGGTCCCAGCCGAGCGCGGCCGCCCTGGACAGGACCGACTCCTCCGCGTCACCACGCACGATGCCGTCGATGACGAGTGCCTCCAGGCGCGCGTCCCAGGCGCCGCGCGCCTCGGCGGCGGCGGCGTAGGAGTTGGCGGCCGCGAAGGCGACCTCGCGGCCGTACCGGAGGATGCCCTCGATGAGGGCGGCGCGCTCGTCCTCGTCGGCGGCGAACTCCGGCAGCTGCTCCTCGAAGACCTCGATGGCGAGGCGCACCAGTGCGACCGTCTGGCGCAGGCTGATCCAGCGGGAGAGCTCACGCGGGGCGGAGCGGAACGCCTCCGTGGTGAGCTTGAGCGCCTCCTGGGAGTCGCCTAGCCAGCGGACGAACCCTGCGGCGCCGGTCTGGGTGATCATCAGGACGCTCGCCCGCTGGTCGGCGGGCATCCGGCCGAACCACGGCAGCCTCTCCTCCATGGCCGCGACGCTCGCTTTGGCGAGGCGGCCGGAGGCGCGTTCGAGGTCGCGCAAAGTCTTCGCGGAAAGGCGTTGCCGCTTCGGAGGTGCCATCGTGGTGCGATCCTACGTCGCGGCGGGCCCGGGTCCGCGCAAGCGCCACAAAATACGAGACCGCCCGACGCGCTGCGGTTCTCGCTAGCGTCGGGCGGTCTCGTCTCCCCGGTCCCCACCGGTGATTCCACTATGGACCTTGTCGATCTTCGACGAAAGGGTTCTCACCCCATCGTGGCCCGGGTTAGCTGAGAGGGCGGAGGGTGGCGTGGCTCGGTGTCAAGGCGCTCACCGAGCGCACACCCAGCAGTTGCATGGCGCGCACGAGCTCGGCGCGCAGGATGTCGACGGCACGCTGGACACCCCGTTCCCCACCTGCCATCAACCCGTAGAGGTAAGCCCTGCCGATGAGGCACAGGTCGGCGCCCATCGCCAGTGCGGCGACGATGTCCCCGCCGGAGAGGATGCCGGTGTCGACCCACACCTCGGCGGCGCCCTGCACGGCGTCCCGGGTGGCGGGCAGCAGCTCCAGCGGCGTCGGCGCCCGGTCCAGCTGCCTGCCGCCGTGGTTGGACAGCAGCACCGCGTCGGCGCCGTAGGTGACCGCGCGGGCGGCGTCGTCCGGGTTCTGGATGCCCTTCACCACGAGGCTGCCCGGCCAGCTGTCCCGGACCCACGCCAGGTCGTCATAACCCAGTGTCGGGTCGAACATCGTGTCGATCAGCTCGGCGACCGTGCCACCCCAGGAGGTCAGCGACGCGAAGGTGAGCGGTTCGGTGGTGAGCAGGTTGAACCACCACGCGGGGTGCGTTGCGCCATCGAGGAATGTGCGCAGGGTCAGTGCGGGCGGGATCGTGAGCCCGTTTCGGATGTCCCGCAGGCGTGCTCCGCCGACCGGGGTGTCGACGGTGAGCATGAGCGTGTCGTATCCGGCGTCCCACGCGCGGCGCATCAGCTCGGTGCCCGCGCCGCGATCGCGCCAGACGTAGAGCTGGAACCACTTTCGCGCCGCGGGGGCGGCTGCGGCTACGTCCTCGATGGAGGTGGTTCCCATGGTGGACAGGGAATACGGGATGCCTTCCCGCTCGGCTACGCGGGCCACGGCGCGCTCGCCCTCGTGGTGCATCATCCGCGTGAAACCGGTGGGCGCGAAGGCGAACGGCAGCTCGGCGCGCTTGCCGAGCACGGTCACGCTGGTGTCTACATCGGACACGCCACGCAGGACGTTCGGGTGGAACTCGACGCGGCGGAACGCCTGCCTGGCCCGGCGCAGGCTGTCCTCCAGCTCGGCGGCGCCGTCGGTGTAGTCGAACACCGCGCGCGGTGCGCGCCTGCGTGCGACGGTGCGCAGGTCGGCGATCGTGTGCGCAGCGGCCAGTCGCCGGTCCGTCGGGTTGAGCCGCAGGGGCCTCGGGCGCAGGATCTGCGCCAGCTCGGCAGGCCGCGGTAGCCGTCGCTTCGTCACAACACGCTCCAGAACAATCGGGAACGGCCCGCTACCGGAATCGCCTCCGGTAACGGGCCGTTCGGGGTGTCCTCTGGTTACGCGACGCCCGAGTCGGACGTCTGCGGGCCGGCCGCGGCGACGTCGTCGATCCGGTACCTGCGCGCGGCTTCGGCGACCTTCGCCTGGTCGAACTCGCCGCGCCGGGCGAGCATCGTCAGGACGCCGATCGTGATCGACTCGGCGTCGACAAGGAAGTGACGCCGCGCGGCGGGCCGGGTGTCGGAGAAGCCGAATCCGTCGGTCCCCAGCGTCAGCATGTCCGCGGGCACCCACGGCCGGATGAGGTCCGGCACGGACCGCATCCAGTCCGATACGGCCACGACCGGGCCGCGGGTGTCCTGCAGTGCCCGCGTCACGTACGGCACGCGCGGGGTGTCGTCGGCAGGGTGCAGGAAGTTGTCGCGGTCCACCTCGACGGCGTCCCGCCGCAGCTCCGTCCAGGACGTGGCCGACCACACCGCGGCACGCACGCCCCACTCGTCCGCCAGCAACCGCTGTGCGCGCAGCGCCTCGGGCATCGTGACGCCCGAGACCAGGATCTGTGCCTCGGGGCCGTCACCCGCCGGCGCCTCCGCGTAACGGTAGAGACCCTTCAGCAGGCCCTCGACGTCGAGGTTCTCCGGCTCGGCCGGCTGCTGGTAGGGCTCGTTGTAGACGGTCATGTAGTAGAAGATGTTCTCGCCGTTGCCGTCCGGGCCGGTCTCGCCGTACATCCGGCGCAGGCCGTCCCGCACGATGTGGGCGATCTCGAACGACCACGCCGGGTCGTAGGCCACCGCAGCCGGGTTGGTCGACGCCAGGAGGATCGAGTGGCCGTCGGCGTGCTGCAGGCCCTCACCGGTCAGCGTGGTGCGGCCCGCGGTGGCGCCGAGCACGAAGCCCCTCGCCATCTGGTCGGCCGCCGCGTACAGGCCGTCGCCGGTGCGCTGGAACCCGAACATCGAGTAGAAGATGTAGATCGGGATCATCGGCTCGCCGTGCGTGGCGTAGGACGTGCCGACAGCGGTGAAGGACGCCGTCGAACCGGCTTCGTTGATGCCCTCGTGCAGCAGCTGGCCGTGCTCGGACTCCTTGTACGCCAACATGAGGTTGGCGTCCACCGAGGTGTAGGTCTGGCCGTGCGGGTTGTAGATCTTGGCCGTGGGGAACATCGAGTCGAGGCCGAAGGTGCGTGCCTCGTCCGGGATGATCGGCACGATGCGGTTGCCGATCTCGGCGTCCTTGGCCAGCTCGCGCACGAGCCGCACGAACGCCATCGTCGTGGCGACCTCCTGCTTGCCGGAGCCCTTGCGGATGGCTTCGTACACCTTGTCGCCGGGCAGCACGAGCGCCTTGGCCTTGTTACCACGACGCTCCGGCAGGAACCCGCCGAGCGCCTTGCGCCTGCCGATCATGTACTCGATCTCCGCCGAGTCCTTGCCGGGGTGGTAGTACGGCGGCAGCTTCGGGTCGCGCTCGAGCTGCTCGTCGCTGACCGGGATGCGCTGGGCGTCCCGGAAGAGCTTGAGGTCGTCGAGCGTGAGCTTCTTCATCTGGTGTGTGGCGTTGCGGCCCTCGAACGCCGGGCCGAGGCCGTAGCCCTTGATCGTGTGGGCCAGGATCACGGTCGGCTGGCCGTGGTGCTCCATGGCCGCCTTGTACGCCGCGTACACCTTGCGGTAGTCGTGGCCGCCGCGCTTGAGGTTCCAGATCTCGGCGTCGGAAAGGTCCTTGACCAGGTCCTTGGTCCGCGGGTCGCGGCCGAAGAAGTGCTCGCGCACGTAGGCGCCGTCGTTGGCCTTGTAGGTCTGGTAGTCACCATCGGGCGTGACGTTCATCAGGTGCACCAGCGCGCCGTCGCGGTCGGCGTAGAGCAGCTTGTCCCATTCGCGGCCCCAGATGACCTTGATCACGTTCCAGCCCGCGCCCCGGAAGTAGGCCTCGAGCTCCTGGATGATCTTGCCGTTGCCGCGGACCGGGCCGTCCAGCCGCTGCAGGTTGCAGTTGATGACGAAGGTCAGGTTGTCCAGGCCCTCACCGGCCGCGACGTGGATCAGGCCGCGCGACTCCGGCTCGTCCATCTCGCCGTCGCCGAGGAACGCCCACACGTGCTGGTCGGCGGTGTCCCTGATGCCGCGGTCGTGCAGGTAGCGGTTGAACCGTGCCTGGTAGATGGCGTTCATCGGGCCGAGGCCCATGGAGACCGTGGGGTACTCCCAGAAGGCCGGCATCAGCCGCGGGTGCGGGTACGACGGTAGCCCGCCGCCCTCGCCGGCGTGCGAGAACTCCTGGCGGAAGCCGTCGAGCTGGTCCGCGGACAGCCTGCCCTCGAGGAACGCGCGCGCGTAGATACCGGGGGAGGCGTGGCCCTGGATGAAGATCTGGTCGCCGCCGCCGGAGTGGTCCTTGCCGCGGAAGAAGTGGTTGAAGCCGACCTCGTACAGAGCGGCCGAGGAGGCGTACGTGGAGATGTGCCCGCCGACACCGACACCGGGGCGCTGTGCCCGGTGCACCATGACCGCCGCGTTCCACCGGATGTAGGCCCGGTAGCGGCGCTCGATGTCCTCGTCACCCGGGAACCACGGCTCGTTCTCCGTGGGGATGGTGTTGACGTAGTCCGTCGCGGTGAGTGGCGGCACGCCCACGTTGCGTTCCCTGGCGCGTTCCAGCACCCTGAGCATCAGGTACCGCGCACGCTGCTGGCCACCCCGCGCGAGCGCCGCGTCGAAGGAGTCGAGCCATTCGGCTGTCTCCTCGGGGTCGATGTCGGGCAGGTGCGCCGCCAGTCCGTCACGGATGACGCGGACGCGCGCTGGGGCTCCCTGGCCGGGGGCGCCGTCGATGGCGCCGCGCCCGGCCTCGTTGTTCTGGGGGGCCAAGGGATCTCCTCGCCGATTGTCGCTTCGTTGTGTGCTTCCGCTGCCCAGCAGCAGCGCAGGCGCGACCCTCCGTAACTGCTACTGCACAGTAACGTCCGGAGTGCCCGCTGCGCCACGTTTGGCCAGTTGAAGCCCCAGATGGAGCTTCCCTCCCACCCTAGTTCAGAGTGGCTCAGAGCGGGACGCCGTAGCGGTCCCGCAGTGTCCGATTTCGCTCGCGTTTTCGCTGCCGTGGTCTTACCCTCCCGGACACGAGTTGCCGACGATCCGGTGTGGACGGTTGCGCCGTGCGCCGCGCCAGTGTTCGCTAAGCGCAACCGTGTACGAACGTGCGGGCGCCTCGCGCAACCGGGTGACGCCGCACACCGTTGTAGTTGGAGGAGTGAAAGTCGTGGTCGCCGCGGGAGACGCTGATCAGAGCAGCGTCGCCGAGAGGCTTGGGATCAAGCCGGACATGGTGGTCCAAGAGGTTGGCTGGGACGAGGACGTCGATGACGCTGTGCGCTCGGCCATCGAGGAACGTACCGGTACCGACTTGCTCGACGAGGACGCCGACGAGGTCATCGACGTGGTGCTGCTGTGGTGGCGGGACGGCGACGGAGACCTCGGCGATGCGCTGGTCGACGCGCGAGGGCCGCTGGATGAGAACGGCGTCATCTGGGTCCTGACCCCCAAGACCGGCCAGCCGGGGCACGTCGAGCCGAGCGAGATCGCCGAGGCGGTGCCCACCGTGGGGTTGTCGCAGACCTCCAACCTCAGCGTGGGCGAGGCCTGGAACGCGACCCGGCTGGTGCCGAGGTCGAAATCACGCCGGTAGCAGCCTGGCCCGACCGCAACGATCCCGCTTCGGCACGTTCCACCAGCGGAAACGGACTCACGAGCCCGTGTCGGGGCGATCGTGTGGTGCGTTGCGGATCAAGCCTTAGCCCAGGTGGGCGCGTGTGGCACACCCGCGCCCACGATAGGGTTGCCCGGCACGGAAATTTTGCAAGGCGGACGACCTAGCGGGAGGGAACTCGGTATGACGGTCGAGGTCGGTACCCAAGCCCCGGACTTCACGCTCAACGACTACAACAAGCAGGAAGTCACGCTGTCGTCGTTCCGGGGCGACAAGCCGGTACTGCTTGTGTTCTATCCGTTCGCGTTCAGCGGCATCTGCCAGGGCGAGCTGTGCCAGCTGCGGGACGAGTTCGCCGAGTACGACAACGAGGGGGTGCAGATCCTCGGCGTCTCGGTCGACACCCCGTTCTCGCTCAAGGCGTGGGCCGAGCAGCAGGGCTACCAGTTCCCGCTGCTGTCCGACTTCTGGCCACACGGTGACGTGGCGCAGAAGTACGGTGTGTTCAACGACAAGGCGGGCCTGGCGGTGCGCGGCACGTTCCTCATCGACAAGGAGGGCGTCGTCCGCTTCGCCGAGGTGAACCAGCCCGGTGAGGCGCGCGACCAGCAGGCCTGGAAGAAGGCTGTCGCCGAACTCGGCTGACATTGGTCGGCGGTGACACACACGCTTCGTGCCACCGCTGCAGGGCGCATAGCTCAGTGGAAGAGCACCTGCCTTACAAGCAGGGGGTCGCAGGTTCGAACCCTGCTGCGCCCACACATACCGTCTGACCGCGCCTGACGCGCGAGTCCCCCGCCCAGGTGCGCGAGTCCCCCGTTCTGGCGCGCGAGTTGCGCGCTGGGGTGCGTGAGTTGCGCGCTGGGGTGCGTGAGTTGCCCGCTCGGGTGCGCGAGTTGCGCGCTGGGGTGCGTGAGTTGCCCGCTCGGGCGCGCGAGTCCCCCGTTCTGGCGCGTGGGTCGCCCGCTAGGAGCCGAGGGGACTTGTGCACCGGTGCGGGAAAGTCGCTGACCGGACGGGACAACTCGCGGGCTGGACGGGGGGACTCGCGGACAGGGGCGGGCAACTCGCGGACCGGTACGGGCAACTCGCGGACCGGACGGGGGGACTCGCGGACGGGAGCGGGGGACTCGCCGGTCTGGGCGGGGGACTCGCGGACGGGAGCGGGGGACTCGCCGGCCTGGGCGGGGGACTCGCGCATTTGCGTCGGAGCGGTACCGTGGTCCACGTCTACTGGTGAGGCGATTATTCTCATATCCGCTGTCCAGGTATCCGGATTCCGAGCAGAGGTCTGACGTGGGCGTAGCTGGTGACGACCCGGATCGCGCCGCCGAGCGGCCGTTCATCGAGGACCTGCCGCTGTCCCTCTGGGAGCCGGCCAAGCCCGGCGACCCCGCCGACCCCGCCCCGCCGAAGAACCACCGACCCCGCCGCCCGCCATGGCGGCGCGCGTTGCCGATCGTGGTGTCCGTCGCGCTGGTCGCGGTCCTCGTGGTCGTCGTGACCGAGCTGCGCGGCCGCTCCGGCGACCCGGCGGACACCGAGCCGGGCCAGGCCGTCGGCGCACGCCAGGAACCGGCGCAGAGCCTGACGGACAACCGGCTACACCGCGCGGCAATCGCTCTGCCGCCGGTGACGTGCCACCTCCCCGAACTGGCCGGTGCGCAGGCGGCGCTGCACGCCTACTACACCGCCGAGATCGCGTGTCTCGACGCGGCATGGCGTCCCGCGCTGGAACAGTCCGGCGCCGCGTTCGCACCGGTTTCCGTCGAACTCGCCGACAATCCGGTGACCCAGTGCGGCGAGCTGCCCCCCGCTGCCGAGGCGACCGGCCTCTACTGCCACGCCGACGCCACGATCTACCTGCCGCGAGCCAGGGTGCTCGCCTCGCTCGGCCTCGGCACCGACGCCCACCTGGCGACCGTGGCCCACGAGTACGGCCACCACGTGCAGGAACTGGCCGGCATCCTCGATCTGGTCAACAGCGAGCTCTCCCGCTACGAGCCGGGCAGTGCGAAGGACCGCGAGCTGGGTAGGCGTGTCGAGCTGCAGGCCAACTGCTTCGCCGGACTGTTCCTGGCCAGCGCCGCCGGCAGGGGCGCGATCACCGCGGCCGACGCCAGGGCCGCGGTGGACGACTTCCGCAACTGGGTCGACAGCGAGAGCCACGGAACGAGTGAGGCGCAGCTGCGCTGGGCCAACACCGGCTTCACGGCCCGCACCGTCGCGGCCTGTGACACCTGGAATGCGCCGTCGGCGACAGTGGAATAGCCGCGCCCGGTAGCGCATGCTGACCGGATGGACACGCGGCTTTCCGAGGTGAGCCTGCCTGCCGGGCTCGCCACCGACGACGGCATCACCCTGGAGGAGCTGGCACTCGCCGCCCGCAACCACGGGATGCCGCTGGAGGCACTACGGCACGACCTCACCCCGCCGGGCCTGCACTACCTCCTCACGCACTACGACATCCCCGCCCTTGATCCGGTGAGCTGGCGGCTGTCCGTCACCGGGCTGGTCAGCACGCCGCTGGAGCTCACGCTGGACGACCTGCGGGCCCGCCCGGCGCGCACGGTGCGGGTGACCATGGAATGTGCCGGCAACGGCCGCGCGCACCTGCGGCCGCGACCGATCAGCCAGCCGTGGCTGGTGGAGGCTGTCGGCACCGCCGAGTGGACCGGGGTGCCACTGCGGGACGTGCTGGCCGACGCCGGCGTGGACGACACCGGGGTGGACGTGGTCTTCACCGGCGCCGACCACGGTGTCGAGCGGGGCGTGGAGCAGGACTACCAGCGTAGCCTCGCGCTGCCTGACGCCCTCCGGGACGAGGTGCTGCTCGCCTACGAGATGAACGGCATGCCGCTGCCGCCCCAGCACGGGTTCCCGCTGCGGCTGGTCGTCCCCGGCTGGTACGGCATGGCGCACGTGAAGTGGCTGCGTGCCGTCGAGATCGTCGACGAGCCGTTCACCGGTTTCCAGAACGCGGTCGCCTACCGCAGCAGGCAGACCGCCGACGAGCCGGGGGAACCGATCACGCACATCGCACCGCGGGCGCTGCTGATCCCGCCCGGCTTCCCGGATTTCCAGTCCCGCCACCGCATCGTGCGTCCCGGCAGGGTGGAGCTGGCAGGCCGTGCCTGGTCCGGCCGTGCCCCGCTGGCGAGTGTCGAGATCAGCACCGACGACGGCGTGACCTGGCGGGAGGCGACGCTGGCCGCCGACGACGGGCACCGGTGGGCATGGCGGCGCTGGAGCGCCACGTGGCAGGCCGAGCCAGGCCGGTACACCCTCGCCGTACGGGCAACCGACGCCGACGGCAACACGCAGCCGGAGGCCGAAGCGTGGAACCGTGGCGGCTTCGCCAACAACGCCGTTCATCGGGTGCCCGTGACCTGCCTGCCCTGATCAGGGCAGCGTCCGCAGCGGCCACAGTCTGCCGGTGGCGCTGTCGATGAGTGCCGTGCGCTGCACCTGCACCGTGAGCGGCAGTACCTCGTAGGCAACCACGGCGACCTGCGGAAGCAGCTCGGCGGGTGCCCTGGTCACCAGCGAGGAGTGTGGCAGCCAGCGGCCGATCTCGTAATGCCGGTGCACGAGAGCCCCCGTCGCGCGGGTCGCCTCGACGACGGCCTGCTGCCGTGGCACCAGGTCGGCTGGCACGGCCGGAACGAGCGACACCCGGCCGCGGCGGAACGCCACGACGGCGTCGAACGTGAGCTCGAAGGGACCACGATCGGCCAGCGCCTCCACGGCGGAACGCACCGCGTCCAGCTCCCAATCCAGCAGCACGACGTAGGACAGGTGGGGGTGGTGCCTGCCGTGCGTGTGCGTGGCCAGTGTCGGCACCCCGAGCTCCTCGAGCCGCACCCACAGCCGGCGAATGGCGCGTTCGGACCTGCTGTCGAACAGCACGCACACACCCAGGGCCACGCGCTCGACCGTAGCGCGCACAACCACGGTGACCGCGGTTTCACCGGGCACGGTGCCGGGTACGCGCACGGCAGATCCTGGACGCACCGTCGAGCAGGGAGGCGATCATGGATCGTCCGACGGAGACCCAACTACGTCCTGTGGGCCTGCAGCCCGCGCAGGTGCTCGCTGGTGTGGTCGGTCTGATCTTCCTGGTACTTGGCGTTGCCGGGCTCATCCGCACCGGGTTCGCCAACTTCCTCGCGGCCCAGCACGGCGAGCTGTGGGTGTTCACCGTCAACCCGCTGCACAACGTGGTCCACGTCGTCGTCGGTGTGCTGGGACTGTGCCTGGCACTGACGTCGGCGAGCGCGCGTGTCTACGGGTGGGTGCTGTTCGCCGGGTTCGGCGCGTTGTTCGTGTGGGGCCTGGCCGTCACCGGGGTGTTCGTCAGCAACCCGGTGTCCGGGTTGGGCAACACGCTCGCGCTCAACGCCGCGGACAACTGGCTGCACCTCGGCGGCGCGCTCCTCGGGCTGGTGATCGCGACCATGCCGGCCCGCAAGCGGGTGGTGTCGGCCGCCGAACCGGCACAACCGCAGCCGAGCACAGGCCAGGGTGACCGGCAGCGGCCCCTCTGGGGCGGCGGTGACGCCCACACCCCCGACCACCCGTAACTAACCGGCGACGAACGCGACCACGCACGTGATGTTGTCCGGCCCGCCGGCCTCGTTGGCGCGCTCGATCAGCTGTGCGACGGCCTCCTCGGGCGTCGCCGCGGATGACAGCAGCGTGCCGATCTCCTCGTCGGGCGTCACGTCGGTGAGTCCGTCCGAGCAGAGCAGGTACCGGTCGCCCGGCTCGGCGGTGTGCAGCGACAGGTCCGCCTCGGTGGGCGTGCCGGCCATCAGCGCCCGGATCAGCACGGACCGGCCGGGATGCGTGGCCGCCAGTTCCGCGGGCATCCGTCCCTCGTCGACGAGGGACTGGACCATCGTGTGGTCGCGGGTCAGCCTGCGCAGCTCGCCGGCACGGAGCAGATAGCCCCGCGAGTCGCCGATGTGCGCCAGGCCGAACGTGCTGCCGTCCCAGAGCATCGCGGTGAGCGTCGTGCCCATCCCGGCCAGGTCCGGGTCGGCCGACACCCGTTCGTTGAGGCGCGCGGCGGCATCGGCGACGCCTTCGTCGAGCTCCCGCAGCAGGTCGAGCTCCTCGTGATCCCGATCGGTCAGCCGCTTGTCGAGGTCGGCCATCGCCTCGACCGCGATCGCGCTGGCCACCTCACCGGCGGCGTGGCCGCCCATTCCGTCGGCGACGGCGAGCAGACGCGGGGTCGCGTAGGCGGAGTCCTCGTTCCCGCTACGCCGCCGGCCGACGTCCGAGCCCACGGCGTAGTGGAACTCGAGCGCCTCATCACGTGTCATGCGAGCAGTGAACCACTGGCAGCAGCGATTGACGACGTCTTTCAGGTCGTAAACTCGGCGCCGCCTGGGTGACGGCACGCCTGCGCTGTTTCGTCGGAGGCGCGGACTAGTGTGATGTCCTCGAGTTCGCGCGGAGCCGGCCGCGCAGGATCACCGCCATCACGGGAGGTTTTCGCTGGTGTCGAACGATTCCTTCGTCCACCTGCATGTGCACACCGAGTACTCGATGCTGGATGGTGCGGCGAAGATCGCTCCGTTGTTCGCCGAGGCGGCCCGGTTGGGGATGCCCGCCGTGGGGATGACCGACCACGGGAACATGTACGGGGCGGATGAGTTCTACCAGCAGGCGCGCAAGGCGGGGATCAAGCCGATCATCGGCATCGAGGCCTACATCGCGCCGGAGAGCCGATTCCACAAGAAGCCGGTGTTCTGGGGGCAGGCCAACCAGCGGGGCGCCGATGAGTTCGGTGAGGGCGGTGACGTCTCCGGTGGTGGCGCCTACACCCACATGACGATGCTGGCGGCCAACACGACGGGGCTGCGGAACCTGTTCAAGCTGTCGTCGCTGGCGAGCATTCAGGGGTACTACCGCAAGCCGCGAATGGACCGGGAGCTGATCGCCGAGAACGCCGAGGGCATCATCGCCACCACGGGTTGTCCATCGGGTGAGGTGCAGACCCGGTTGCGGTTGGGGCAGAAGGCCGAGGCGATCCAGGCGGCCTCGGACTACAAGGACATCTTCGGGGAGGGCAACTTCTTCCTGGAGCTGATGGATCACGGCCTGCCGATCGAGCGGTCGGTGCGTGAGGGGCTGCTGGAGATCGGCAAGCTGCTCGACCTGAAGCCGTTGGCGACCAACGACTCGCACTATGTGACGAAGGATCAGGCCGATTCGCATTCGGCGTTGCTGTGTGTGCAGTCGGGTAAGACGTTGTCGGACCCGAACCGGTTCAAGTTCGACGGGGATGGTTACTACCTGAAGTCAGCGGCGGACATGCGGGAGTACTGGGATGTCGAGGTGCCCGGTGCCGCCGACTCGACCCTGCTGATCGCTGAGCGCGTGGAGTCCTACGAGGACGTCTACACCCACAAGGACCGGATGCCGGTCTTCACGGTGCCGGACGGGCACGACGAGGCGTCCTGGCTGCGTGCCGAGGTGGAC
This sequence comes from Saccharomonospora sp. NPDC046836, assembly GCF_040645195.1. NCBI lineage: Bacteria > Bacillati > Actinomycetota > Actinomycetes > Pseudonocardiales > Pseudonocardiaceae > Saccharomonospora > Saccharomonospora sp. NPDC046836. The sequence continues at coordinate 14,988 of NZ_JBEYXW010000004.1, read as the reverse complement.
CGCGGCCTGACGTGGCGGTTCCCGGAGGGGGCGCCCGAGGGGTATCGCGAGCGGCTCGACATGGAGCTCGAGGTCGTCATCGGCAAGGGCTTCCCCGCCTACTTCCTCGTCGTCGCCGACCTCATCAACTACGCACGGCAGGTCGGCATCCGCGTCGGCCCCGGCCGTGGTTCCGCCGCCGGCTCGCTGGTCGCCTACGTCCTCGGCATCACGAACCTGGACCCGATCCCGCAGAAGCTGCTGTTCGAGCGGTTCCTCAACCCTGAGCGTATGTCGATGCCCGATATCGACATCGACTTCGACGACCGCCGTCGCGGCGAGATGATCCGCTACGCGACGGAGAAGTACGGCGCCGAGAAGGTCGCCCAGGTCATCACCTTCGGCACCATCAAGACGAAGGCCGCGATCAAGGACTCGGCGCGCGTGCATTTCGGCCAGCCGGGCTACTCGATCGCCGACAAGATCTCCAAGGCGCTGCCGCCGCCGATCATGGCCAAGGACATCCCGTTGTCCGGCATCGTCGATCCCCAGCACGAGCGTTACGGGGAGGCGGCCGAGGTGCGGTCGCTGGTCGAGACCGATGCCGAGGTCAAGACGATCTTCGACACGGCCCGCGGCATTGAGGGGCTGATCCGGAACGCGGGTGTGCATGCCTGCGCGGTGATCATGTCCAGTGAGCCGTTGGTGGACGCGATCCCGCTGTGGCAGCGCGACGACGGTTCGATCATCACCGGGTGGGACTACCCGTCGTGTGAAGCGATCGGGCTGTTGAAGATGGACTTCCTCGGTCTGCGCAACCTGACCGTCATCGGTGACGCGATCGACAACATCAAGGCCAACCGCGGCATCGACATCGACCTCGACACCCTCGGCACCGACGATCCGGAGACCTACAAGCTGCTTTCCCGCGGTGACACGCTGGGTGTGTTCCAGCTGGACGGCGGCCCGATGCGGGATCTCCTCCGCCGGATGCAGCCGACGGTGTTCGACGACATCGTGGCAGTCGGTGCGCTGTACCGACCTGGCCCGATGGGCATGAACGCCCACAACGACTACGCCGACCGGAAGAACAACCGGCAGCAGGTCAAGCCGATTCACCCCCAGCTGGAAGAACCCCTGAAGGAGATCCTGGCCGACACCTACGGCCTGATCGTCTATCAGGAGCAGATCATGCACATCGGCCAGAAGGTGGCCGGGTACTCGATGGGCCGCGCGGATGTGCTCCGCCGCGCGATGGGCAAGAAGAAGCAGGAAGTCCTGGAGAAGGAGTTCGAGGGCTTCGAGGCAGGCATGCGGGCCAGCGATCTCGTTCCGGGCGGCTTTTCGCCCGAGGCGATCAAGGCGCTGTGGGACACGATTCTGCCGTTCGCCGGGTACGCATTCAACAAGAGTCACGCCGCTGCCTACGGGTTGATCTCGTACTGGACCGCGTACCTGAAGGCGAACTACACGGCGGAGTACATGGCGGCGTTGCTGACGTCGGTGGGGGACAACAAGGACAAGTCGGCGGTGTACCTGTCGGAGTGTCGCCGGCTGGGCATCAAGGTGCTGCCGCCGGATGTGAACGAGTCGGGGCAGCGGTTCGCCGCCGTGGGGGACGACATCCGCTTCGGGCTGGGTGCGGTGCGTAACGTCGGCGCGAACGTGGTGGAGTCGATCATCGCTTCCCGGGAGGGCAAGGGGAAGTACTGCTCGTTCACGGAGTTCCTGGACAAGTCCGAGCTGGTGGTGTGTAACAAGCGGGTGCTGGAGTCGCTGATCAAGGCGGGGGCGTTCGACTCGCTGGGCAACACCCGGTTGTCGATGGTGCAGCAGCACGAGGACGCCGTCGAGGCCGTGGTGCCGCTCAAGCGGCAGGAGGCGATGGGGCAGTTCGACCTGTTCGGTGGGGGTGAGGACACCGAGCCGGCGGCCTCGTCCTCGCCGTTGGCGCACCTGAAGTTCGGGACGGAGGAGTACCCGCGCAAGCAGCTGCTGGCTTATGAGCGGGAGATGCTGGGGTTGTACGTGTCGGCCCATCCGCTGGATGGGGCGGAGCGGGTGTTGCGCAAGCACGCGAAACGGCCGATCGCGGCGGTGCTGGCGGATCCGCCGCGGGAGGGTGAGATCGAGATCGCGGGGTTGATCACGTCGCTGGAGCGGCGCGTCAACAAGAAGGGTGAGCCCTGGGCGATCTGCACCGTGGAGGACATGGACGCCGCGCTGGAGGTGCTGTTCTTCCCCAAGTCGTATGCGTTGTTCTCCGCTGATCTGGTGGAGGACAACGCGGTGGTGGTCAAGGGCCGGGTGAACTGGCGCGAGGACAAGATGTCGGTCTTCGGCGGCGGTCTGGTGCCCCTCGACCTTTCCGACGTCGCGCTGGGAGAAGAAGAACCGCCCCTCATGCTCCTCGCCGCCGCGGAGAAGCTGGACCACGGTGTCGTGACCGAGCTCAAGCAGACGTTGCAGGCGCACCGCGGCGACACCCCGGTGCGGTTGAAGCTGGTGGGCAAGCAGCGCGCGACCGTGTTCGAGCTCTACGACTACCCGGTCAAGGTCAGCTCGATGCTGATCGGTGAGCTCAAGGGCATTCCCGGCATCACGGCAAGCACCTGAGCCTGCCTTCGCGTCGCCGGTCCGTTCGCGCGGTCGCGAGCGGGCCGGGGCGCGCTCTTACGGTGGATGGGTGACCTCTGCGGACACGGACACCTACCAGCCCGACCCCCGCCGGTGGCGCGCGCTGGCCGTCACCCTCACCGCAGGATTCATGACGCTGCTCGACGTGAGCATCGTCAACGTCGCGCTGCCGTCGATCCAGCATGGCCTCGGTGCGTCCGTCGCCGTAGCGCAGTGGGTGGTATCCGGTTACGCCCTCGCCTTCGGGCTCGTCCTCGTCGCGGGTGGCCGGCTGGGGGACTCGCTGGGTAGACGGCGCATGTTCCTCATCGCGCTGACGGCGTTCATCGCGACGAGCGCGATTGCCGGAGCCTCCGTCAACGAGACGATGCTCGTCGGGGCCCGCCTGCTGCAGGGCATCGCCGCCGGGATGCTCACGCCGCAGAACACGGGCCTCATCCAGGACCTGTTCCGGGGTGCCGAGCGCGGCAGGGCATTCGGCATGTTCGGCGCCACGGTCGGGATCTCCACCGCGGTCGGGCCGGTGCTGGGTGGGCTGATCATCGCGGCCTTCGGCGCCGAGACCGGCTGGCGCTGGGTCTTCTACGTCAACGTGCCCATCGGCATCGTCGCGCTCGTGCTGGCCGCGCGGCTGCTGCCGCAGGCCCCGCGGCGCCGTCAGTCGCTGCGCTCCCAGCTGGACTTTCCCGGCATCGTGTTGCTCGGCCTCACCGTCTTCGGCATCATGCTGCCGCTGGTACAGGCCGAGCAGGGCGGGCTGGCGCGGCTGTGGTGGCTCTTCCCCATCGCGGTCGCGTGCGGTGCCGCCTTCGTCTGGTGGGAAAGGCGCATGGTCGACAGGGGCGGTGCGCCGCTGGTCGACCTCCGGCTGTTCACCGCGACGCCCGGCTATCCCGCCGGTGCCACGATCGGTTCCGTCTACTTCTGCGGGTTCGCCGGGATGTGGCTGGTGTTCGCGCTGTTCTTCCAGCAGGGACTCGGGTACTCGCCGCTGGCGTCGGGGCTCCTGGTGACGCCGTTCGCGCTCGGCTCCGCGGTCTCGGCGGCGGTCGGGGGCAGGCTCGTGGCGCACTGGGGACGGCGGCTCACGGTCACCGGGCTGGTCCTGGTCGCGGTGGGACTGGCTCTGGTGGCGCTGCTGGTGCCGCTCGTACCGAGCTCCGCCATCGGGTACGCGGTCGCGGGCCCGTTGCTCCTCGCCGGGATCGGTGGCGGCATGGTCATCGCGCCGAACACCACGCTGACCCTCGACCGCGTACCGACCCGGATGGCCGGCGTGGCCGGTGGTGCGCTGCAGACCGGCCAGCGGCTCGGCACGGCGCTCGGGGTCGCCGTACTGGCATCGGTGTACGAGGCCGTTGTCCACTCGCCAGGCGTGCATTACCAGGCCGGGCTGTCGGCCGCGCTGCTGTGCGCGCTCGGGTTCATCCTGCTCGCCTTGGTGCTCGCGATCATCGACGCCCACCGGCATCCTCACCGACGACTATCCGGGAAAGCACGCAGCGTGAGGGGCACTGGTCCATTGGAGTGACGTTTAGCGGTGCTGGCTGGTGTTACGCAGAGCAACCAGGTAGACGTTACAAGTGCCTTCTGTGAGAGTTTCAGCTACCTAGCGTGGCAGTTCGGTGGGAGATCCGGGGATGGGACCGAATACCGAGTTTGCGCGCTGAATACACAGAGTGACCTCTCATAAACGGCGTTGTCGACGGCCGCGGGGGACCGCGCGGTAACGCGAAGGCAACCACCCGGGTGGGCCCCAGCAAGGTAGGGGACGGGGCCCGCCCTGGGTGGCCCGTTCACGGTCACACGAGGGCGGGGAGCACGTCGCTCAGCGGGCCGCGCAGCACGGCGGAAGCGCAGCTGTCGTAGGGCGTTTCCGAGGCGTTGCACACGATCACCGTGGCGCCGGCGCCCGCTGCGATGCCGACCAGGCCTGCCGCGGGCTGCACGGTGAGGGAGCTGCCGGCGACGAGCATCAGGTCGCACCACAGGGCTCCCGTGCGGGCGCGGTCCAGCACCTCGGCGTCCAGCGCCTGGCCGAACGAGATCGTCGCCGATTTCAGGATGCCGCCGCACGCGCGGCATGGCGGGTCGCTCTCGCCCGCACGTACCCGTTGCAACGCCTCCTGCATGTCGCGGCGATCGCCGCAGCCGAGGCACACGGTGTCGAACATCGTGCCGTGCAGCTCGATCACGCGGTCCGGGTCGGAGCCTGCCTTCTGGTGCAGCCGGTCGATGTTCTGCGTGATGATCGCGTGCAGGCGGCCGCCGCGTTCCAGGTCGACGAGCGCGCGGTGCGCGGCATTCGGTTCGGCCAGCCAGCCGGGATGCCCGGTGCGGGCTCGCCAGCTCTCTTCCCTGACCTCCTTGCTGGAGATGTAGGCCTGCAGGTTGGATAGGCGTTCGGCAGCGGGGTTCCTCGTCCACAACCCGTTGGGTCCGCGGAAGTCGGGGATGCCCGAGTCGGTGGACACGCCGGCGCCCGTCAGCGCGACGATGCGGCCGGCGGAGGCCACCAGATCGCGTGCCCGGCCCAGGTCCTCGGCGGTGTCCATGCGGTCCATGATGCCTCCCCCGAGGCGGTCACCTCAGCGCCGAGCCCGCCTGCCAGTCCTGCCAGGACAGTGCCCAGTCGCCGTAGAGGTCCCACACCGGTAGCTGGGGCCCGCCCGAGTTCGTCACCTCGACGACGTCGCCGAGGCCGAAGTGGTCGAAGAACCACTTCGCGTTGTCGGCGTTGAGGTTGATGCAGCCGTGTGAGACGTTCGTATTGCCCTGTGCGCTCACGCTGGCCGGGTTCTCGTGCACGAACTCGCCGTCGTTGGAGATCCGCAGGGACCACCGCTCATCGGAGCGGTAGTACTCCGGGTTGCCGGGGCAGACGCCGTAGGTGCAGGAGTCCATGGTGAAGACGGCGTGCTTCTCCGAGATCACGTGCGGGCCCAGATGTGTCGGTGTCGAGTCCTTGCCCATCGAGATCGGCATGGTCTTCACCGGGCTGCCATTGTGGTAAATGGTCATCTGCACGGCGTTGCCATCGGCTTTCGCGATCCAGGAATCGTGCACGTGGTAGGTCTCCGTGCGATCTTCCGCGCCGTAGACCCCATTGCCGAAATTGACTCCGTACACTTTCGCGCTCACTGTCAGTGTGGTTCCCGGCTGCCAGTACTGCTGGGGCCGGTAGTGCGCGTGCTGGTCGTCGATCCAGTACCAGCTGCCCTCCTGTGCGGGCTGGGAGACTACGGAGAGTTGTCGTTCGACAGCTGCCTTGTCCTGCACGGGCGCGGTGAACTGGAAGACGATCGGCTGGCCGACACCGATGCCGGTACCCGCCACCGCGTCGGGGGCAGGGATGAGGTTGGGCTCCGCCCGCTTTTGCGGCTCCAGAGTGCCGATGGTGCTCTCCTGCCGCACTTTCCTGCCGTCACTGCTCACTGCTGTTGCGGTGACCCGGTAGGTGCTGCCGTAGCCGAGCGGTTCGTTGGTCGTCCAGGCGGCCTTGCCCGCATCGAACGCACCCGTCACCGTGGCCGAGGTCGCGGCGTTGACCATCGAGACATCGGTGAGTGCGCCACCGGCAGCACGCACGGTGACGGGCGTGATCGGGCTGGTGTTCGTCTCTCCGGCCTCGCTGATGCTGACCGTCACCGGTTGTGAACCGGATGCCGGGGCCGCTGCGCAGCTTGCCGTCGTGCAGGAAGCGAGCGCCAGCGTGATTATTCCGGCGAAAAGTAATGACTTCTTGGGAATCATTTTGTCCCTGTTTGGTATTTGTCCAGCTTCATTCTGGCGAAAGTGTACGGAATGGGTTCGGGTGCTCCTGCCGTCTTGCGGCTTTCGCATCGGCTACCGATGAGTAACACTGGATGTGATGGACATGCCGTGCCGACGAGTGCGAGGAGGGGCCAATGGTGGCGCAACCGCACGTGACGGAGAAGGAAGCCAGGGCTGTCGCGGAGGAGGCCAGGGAGAGCGGCTGGCGTAAGCCCTCGTTTGCCAAGGAGCTCTATCTCGGCCGATTCCGGCTGGATCTGGTGCATCCCCATCCGAAGGCGGACCCGCAGGACGCGGCCAGGGCGGAGCGGTTCCTCGCGAAGCTGCGGGAGTACTGCGAAACCCTCGACCCCGCCGTGATCGAGCGGGAGGCCCGCATTCCGGACGAGTACGTCAAGGGCCTGGCCGAGCTCGGGTGTTTCGGTATCAAGATTCCCGAGTCCTACGGCGGCCTCGGACTCACACAGGTCGCCTACAACCAGGCGCTCATGCTGGTCGGCTCCGTGCACTCCACGCTGGGCGTGCTGCTGTCGGCGCACCAGTCGATCGGCGTTCCCGAACCGCTCAAGCTCGCTGGGACCCCGGAGCAGAAGGCGCGGTTCCTGCCCCGGTGTGCCAAGGGCGCCGTGTCGGCGTTCCTGCTCACCGAGCCCGACGTCGGCTCCGACCCCGCACGGCTCGCCACCGCGGCGGTGCCCGTCGAGGACGGCGCGGCCTACGAGCTGGACGGCGTGAAGCTGTGGACCACCAACGGGGTCGTCGCCGAACTGCTGGTCGTCATGGCGCGGGTGCCGAAGAGCGACGGACACCGAGGCGGTGTCACGGCCTTCGTCATCGAGGCCGACTCACCGGGCGTCACCGTGGAGCGTCGCAACGAGTTCATGGGCCTGCGCGGCATCGAGAACGGCGTCACCCGCTTCCACCGGGTCCGGGTGCCGATGGAGAACATGATCGGCGGTGAGGGTCAGGGGCTCCGCATTGCACTGGCCACGCTCAACACCGGACGGCTGTCGGTGCCTGCGGGCTGCACCGGTGCGGCGAAATGGTCGCTGAAGATCGCGCGGGAATGGTCCGCCGAGCGGGTGCAGTGGGGCAAGCCGATCGGCAGGCACGAGGCGGTCGCCAGCAAGATCGCGTTCATCGCGGCGACGACCTACGCTCTCGACGCCGTGGTGGAGCTGTCCGCGCACATGGCCGACGAGGGGCGCAACGACATCCGCATCGAGGCGGCGCTGGCGAAGCTGTGGGCCAGCGAGATGTCCTGCGTGGTGGCCGACGAGCTGGTGCAGATCCGCGGCGGCCGTGGCTACGAGACGGCCGAGTCGCTGGCGGCCAGGGGAGAGCGCGCCGTTCCCGCCGAGCAACTGCTGCGTGATCTGCGCATCAACCGCATCTTCGAGGGCTCCTCGGAGATCATGCGGTTGCTCATCGCGCGGGAGGCGGTCGACGCGCACCTGGCGGCCGCGGGCGACCTCGCCAACGCCGAGGCCGATCTGCGGCGCAAGGCGGGTGCTGCGGCGAAGGCCAGCGGCTTCTACGCGAAGTGGCTGCCCCAGCTCGTCACCGGAAGGGGACAGGTGCCGACGTCGTACCGGGAGTTCGGCAGGCTGGCCACGCACCTGCGGTTCGTCGAGCGGGCGGCACGCAGGCTGGCGCGCTCCACGTTCTACGGCATGGCGCGCTGGCAGGCGGGGCTGGAGCGGCGGCAGGGCTTCCTCGGCCGGATCGTCGACATCGGGGCCGAGCTGTTCGCCATGGCAGCCGCCTGCGTTCGCGCCGAGATGCAGCGCACTGAGGACGCCGGCCAGGGCGCGGCGGCCTACGCGCTCGCCGACGTGTTCTGCCGGCAGGCGCGGTTGCGGGTCGAGCGGCTGTTCGACGCGTTGTGGAGCAACACCGACGCCGTCGACACCCAGCTCGCGAAGGCGGTGCTGGGCGGCCGTGTCAGCTGGCTCGAGGACGGTGTGCTCGATCCGAGCGAGGGCACCGGACCGTGGATCGGCGACTGGCACAACGGCGCCTCGACCGCCGAGAACGTCGCGCGCCGCTACCTCCCATCGACCCGCTAGGAGGGCGCCGATAAAGCGGGAGCCTTGGGAACGTCAGCCCTGGGAGGTGGTGGACTCGTCCTCGGCGGCGGGCTGCGCGGGCGCGAGTGCCTTGCGGCGCTTGTACCGGATGAAGAAGAACAGGCCGACCACCGCCAGCACGGCGAGCACGATCATGCCCCCGGTGCTCAGCACGTCCTCGGCGCGCTTGGCGGCCTCGCCGAGTGCGGCCCCGAGGCTGATGTGCAGCAGTGACCAGCTCGCCGCACCGGCGACCACCGCGGGCAGGAACTTGCGGTACGGCAGGCCGGAGGTGCCTGCCGCCGCGGGGGTCAGCGTGCGCACCACCGGCAGGAAGCGAGCGAAGAACACGGCCCAGGCACCGCGCCGCTGAAGGATCCCGGTCGCCTTGTCCCATGCCTCGGTGCCGTAGCGCTGGATGAGCTTGGTGTCGCGCAGTCGAGGACCGAAGCGCTTGCCGATGGCGTACCCGATCGAGTCACCGACGGCCGCGCAGACGGTGACGACGATCCAGAGGGTGATGAAGCGCGGGAACGTGGTGGCCGTGGTCGCGGCGATCAGCAGCCCGGACTCGCCGGGTGCGATGAAGCCGAGCCCGATCGTGCATTCGAGCAGGACCAGCAGGCCTGTCGCACCGACCAGTGCCGGTTGCGGCAGGCTTTGCAGCCAGTTCAGCACGTCAGTGACCACGCGTCTCCCCTTGCCTGTCTTCCCCTACGGCGTGTATTGCGGTCGACCATAGCGGTCCCGTACCCGGCCGTGCTCGGGGTTCCCCCCTATATCCTCCCTGACTTCTAGGACTGCCTCGCCAGCACGCTGCTGGCCTCCTGTGCCGCGGGCGAGGCCGCCGCGAGGTGGCTGAGGTTGTCCGGCAGCGGCTCGCCACGGTGCGCCTTCGTCTGCGCATAAAGCTTGCCCGCGCGGTAGGACGAGCGGACCAGCGGACCGGCCATGACACCGGCGAAGCCGAGCGCCTCGGCCACTTTCGTGTGCTCGACGAACTCCTCGGGCCGCACCCAGCGGTCCACCGGGTGGTGCCGGACGGAGGGCCGCAGGTACTGGGTGATCGTGAGGATCTCGCACCCGGCGTCCACCAGGTCGCGCATGGCGGGCTCGACCTCCTCCGGCGTCTCGCCCATGCCCAGGATCAGGTTCGACTTGGTGACCAGCCCGGCTTCGCGGGCGCGGGTGATGACCTCCAGCGAGCGGGCGTAGCGGAACCCGGGCCGGATGCTCTTGAAGATGCGCGGCACGGTCTCGACGTTGTGCGCCAGCACCTCCGGCCGGGAGCTGAACACCTCGGCTAGCTGGTCCGGGTCGGCGTTGAAGTCGGGGATGAGCAGCTCCACGCCGGTACCCGGGTTGAGAGCGTGGATCTGGCGGACGGTCTCGGCGTAGAGCCAGGCGCCACCGTCGGGCAGGTCGTCGCGGGCGACGCCGGTCACGGTCGAGTAGCGCAGGCCCATGGCCTGCACGCTCTCGGCGACGCGACGCGGCTCGTCACGGTCGAGCGCGGCGGGCTTACCGGTGTCGATCTGGCAGAAGTCGCAACGCCGGGTGCACTGGTCACCGCCGATCAGGAAGGTGGCCTCACGGTCTTCCCAGCATTCGTAGATGTTGGGGCAGCCGGCTTCCTCGCAGACGGTGTGCAGGCCTTCGCGGCGCACCAGGCCCTTCAGTTCCGTGAACTCGGGACCCATACGGGCACGGGTCTTGATCCACGACGGCTTCTTCTCGATCGGGGTCTGGCTGTTGCGAACCTCCAGGCGCAGCAGCTTCCGACCCTCCGGCACGACAGTCACGGCCCCAGCGTACGCCCTGCCGATACGGCGACGAGGTCACGAAGGATCGGGCGTGACCTCGGTAACCAGCTCATGCGGTGGGTGCGAGCCTGTGCAGCAGCCGGCCGACGGGGTTGGCCTTGCGGGCGGAGGGCCGCGCGGTGCGGGCACGCAGCAGCGAGACGAATGCGCTGCCGATCCGGGTGACGTCCTCGCGCGGCTCGTGCGGCTCGGCCAGTGCCGCGGTGACCGCCAGCATCCGCAGCTCGGCCTCGTATGCCTCGCGCAGGGCCGGGCACCGCTCGATGTTGGCGTCGAGCACAGAGCGCAGGGTCGCATTGTCGTAGGCCGCGGTTCGCCAGGCACGCGACACCGCGTCGACATGGTCGCGTTCACCCCGACCGGGCACGCCATCGGCGTCCTCCGGACCCGCGACCTCGGCGCGCAGCCGGCCGCTGAGCACCTGTGTCCACTTGTACTGCAGTGCGAGCAGCAGGTGCTCCTCGCTGCCGAAGGTCTCCGCGGCTCCGTCGACGTCGGCGAATGGCAGTGGCGTGTCCGGTTCCTGCCGTGCCCGCCGCAGCACGTCCTCGATGATGTCGCGCCTGCGGTAGAAGTCGTTCCAGCTCATGGCCTGATCCCCTTGCCGTGTCACGGTGCATACCGCAGGTTTGCGGCATACCGCGGGTACGGATCTGACGCCAACAACATACCACCGGTATGTGGAGGTGTTGCCCGCGTAGAGTTGTGAGGGTGGCGACAGTGAGGTCCAGGCGAGAAGACTATTCGGAGTCCACCAGGGCGGCCCTCGTCGACAGCGCGGTCCTGCTGTTCACCGAACGCGGTTACGCAGGAACCTCACTCGAGGAGATCGCCCGGCGAGCCAGGGTGACGAAAGGCGCGCTGTACCACCACTTCGCTGGCAAGCAGGCGGTGTTCGAGGCGGCTTTCGATGCGGTGGAAACCGAGGTCAAGGGGCGCCTGGAGAAGATACTCAGCGGTCCGGAGAAACCGTGGGACCGAGCACTGAACGGCTTGCGTGCGTTCATCTCCAGCTGCCTCGATCCGGCGTACCAGCGCATCGCGATCCACGAGGCGCCGGTGGTGATGGGCTGGCAGCGGTGGCGGGAGGCCGAGGACCGCTACAGCTTCGGCCTGATCCGCTCCGCTTTGCAGGACCTGATCGATGCCGGCGAGATCGTGCCGGTACCGGTCGAGGTCACCTCCCGGCTGCTGTTCGGGGCCCTGTCCAGCGCCGCCACCGAGATCGCGGGCTCACCCGATCCGCAGGAGGTCGGCGCGCAGGTCGAAGCGGTCATCGTTAGCCTGCTGCATCAGGTGCGTGCGGGTAACTAGGCTCCTGTGCGTGGAACTGAGGATCTTCACTGAGCCCCAGCAGGGCGCGAGCTACGACGATTTGCTGCGGGTCGCCAAAGCGACCGAGGACAACGGTTTCGACGCCTTCTTCCGGTCCGACCACTTCCTGAAAATGGGGTCGGCGTCCGGGCTGCCCGGACCGACCGATGCCTGGATCACGCTGGCCGGGCTGGCCAGGGAGACGTCGCGCATCCGGCTCGGCACACTGGTCTCCGCCGCGACCTTCCGGCACCCCTCGGTGCTGGCGATCTCGGTGGCCCAGGTGGACCAGATGTCCGGCGGCCGTGTCGAGTTCGGACTGGGCTCCGGCTGGTACGCCGACGAGCACACCGCGTACGGCATCCCGCTGCCGGAGCTGAAGGAGCGTTTCGACCTCTACGCCGAGCAGCTGGCGATCATCACCGGGCTGTGGGAGACGCAGGAGGGCGAGACGTTCTCCTTCTCGGGCACGCACTACACGCTCACCGACTCGCCCGCGTTGCCGAAGCCGGCACAGCGACCGCGGCCGCCGGTGATCCTCGGCGGGATGGGCAAGAAGCGCACACCGGAACTGGCGGCGCGCTTCGCCGACGAGTTCAACCTCCCCTTCGCCGACCCCGACTCGGCGGTCGCCCAGTTCGCGCGGGTGGACGAGGCCGCGACGGCAGCGGGCCGGGACCCGAAGGAGATCGTCCGCTCGACGGCGCAGGTCGTTGCCGTCGGCCGGGACGAGGCGGAGTTCACGCGGCGGGCGGAGGCCATCGGGCGGCACCCGTCCGAGCTGCGGGAGAACGGCCTCGCCGGTTCGCCTAACGAGGTGATCGACAAGATCGGCCGCTGGCGGGAGCAGACCGGGGTGTCCCGGTTGTACCTGCAGGTGCTCGATCTGTCCGATTTGGACCACCTTGACCTGATCGCGGCGGAGATCGCTCCCCAGCTGGATTGAGCCACACTGTGGAGGGACCGCTCACTGGTTCTGCAGCGCGAAGGTGACGCCGGGGGCGTTCGGCGCCTCCTGGCGGGGAAGCCAGCGGTCCTCGCGCACCGGGAGCTCCCCGTCGAGTGCCGCGAGCACGGCGTCGCGGGCCAGCGGCAGCGCCTCGGCGACCGTGACCTCGCGATCCAGCTCGGCCGACAGCGAGGTCACCCCGGCGTCGCTGATGCCGCACGGCACGATCTTGTCGAACGCGCCGAGATCGGCGTTGCAGTTGAGCTCGAAGCCGTGCATCGTCACGCCCCGCTGCACGCGGATGCCGATCGCGGCGATCTTGCGTTCGGGGCCGCGGTCGTCGGCCGGCAGCCAAACACCGCTGCGCCCCTCGACCCGGCCGGTGTGCACGCCCAGCTGTTCACACACCCGGATCAGCGCCTCCTCGATGCGCCGCACGTAATGCACGACATCGATCGGGTCCGTGAGCTTCACGATCGGGTACCCCACCAGCTGGCCCGGCCCGTGCCAGGTGATCCGGCCACCCCGGTCGACGTCGATCACCGGTGTGCCGTCGGTTGGCCGGTCCTCCGGCTGCGTGCGCTTGCCCGCCGTGTACACCGAGGGGTGCTCCAGCAGCAGCATCGTGTCCGGACCACGCTCGTCGGCGCGTGCTTCCACGTACTCGCGTTGCAGGTCCCAGGCCTGGACGTAGTCGATCGTCCCGATCTCCCTGACGTCGACGGCATCGCTGGTGGCGCGGCAGGACCCACTCACTCTGGCAGTCACGCAGACGAGGCTACGCCGCGCGTAGGCGGGAGTCGTAGCGCGGCGGCGGCCAGTAGCCCGGCGCCGCCCACCGCGAGTATGCCGCCGACGGTGTCGGTCACCCAGTGCACGTTCAGCACGATCCGGCTCGCCGCGCACAGCAGCGTTGCCACCACCGCGATCCGTGCCGCGAGCGTGACGGCATGCGGCGCCAGCACCGCGCACAGCACCACGATGGCGAAGCCGGTGCTCGCCACCGAGACGACATGCCCGCTGGGGTAGGCGAAATCGGGGAACACGCGTGGCCGCTCCCGCGCGAAGAGCGGCTTGGTCGCCCAGCTCGTCGCGCGGCACACCACGAGCAGCGCCAGGACCCGCAGCAGCACGCCGGTCCGCGCGTGATCACCGCGCCACCACGTCACGGCGGCCGCGACCGCGAGCCCCACGGCCAGCACGATCGGCAGGATCGGGCCGAGTACGGCACTCACGACGCCGGCGACCACACCCGCCGGCTCGTGCACCTCGTCGCGCATGGCAGTGGCGAGGAAGGCGTCCAGCTGGTCCGGACCGCTCCGGACCAGCAACCCGAGCGCAATGAACGCGGCCAGCAGAACCGCACCCAGCGTGACGGTGCGGCGCGTGGTCACAGCACCGCGGCGAGTGCGCCGTCGAGATCGGGGTGGCGGAAGCCGAAGCCGGCGTCGAGGAGCCGATGTGGCACGGCCCGGGGCCCGGTGAGGATCATTTCCTCGGCGGCCTCACCGAGCGCGATGCGCAGTGCCATACCCGGTACCCGCCACGGCGCAGGCCGATGCATCGCGCGGCCGAGCGAGCGGACGAACTCGGCATTGGTGACCGGTCGCGGTGCGGTGAGGTTGACCGCACCGGAGATCTCGGCGTGTTCGAGCACGAACCGCGCCGCCTCCAGGTGGTCCGGCAGGCTGATCCACGGCATGTACTGCCTGCCGTCGCCGAACCGGGCGCCGAGACCGAGCCGGAACAGTGGCCTGAGCGGTCCGAGCAGCCCACCCTTGCCGGACAACACGGGCGCGGTCCGCAGCAGCACCACGCGGGCACCGGCGTGCGCGGCGGGTGCTGTCGCCGCCTCCCACGCGGTGCACAGCTCGGCGAGGAAACCGCCTCCGGCGGGGGCGGACTCGTCGACCTCGGCATCGCCCATGGGGCCGTAGTAGTTGATGCCCGAGGCGTTGACCAGCACCGGCACGCCATGTTCGGCAACGGCCTCGGCAAGCACCTCGGTGGGTTCGATCCGGCTGTCGATGAGCAGCTGCTTGCGGGCCGCGCTCCAGCGACCCGGCGCCAGCGGCGCACCGCAGAGGTTGACCACGGCGCCGACTCCGTCGAAGGCACCTTCGTCGATCCGGCCCGCCGGCGGGTCCCAGCTGTACTCTTCGGCAGCGCGCGTGTCGCGGCGTACCAGCCGCCGCACCTCGTGGCCTGCTTCGCGCAGCCGCGGCACGAGCGCGCTACCGAGGAACCCGCTGGCACCAGCGACCAGAACCCGCATACGGTCCACCTTAAAGACATAAAAGGACGGGGCGCCCACCCGCAGGTGGACGCCCCGTCATGTCACGGTTCTCAGAGCGCGTCTGAGAACCATCGCGTACCGGCTGCGCGGTGCCCAGATGGCGCCTCGCCGCGTTGTCGTCAGTCACCATGACTCCGTCATGGCTCC
>NZ_JBEYXW010000003.1:354469-405415 GCF_040645195.1 Saccharomonospora sp. NPDC046836 | reverse complement strand
CCCGAATTCGAACTCTCCCGCATCCACTGGCCCCCCCACGACCGCGGCGAACACCACCTCACCACCACCGGCCCCGAAATCCTCCTCTGCACCGCAGGCGAACTCCTCCTCGACAGCGACGACGGCACCAAAATCGAACTCCACACCGGCCAATCCGCCTGGCTCCCCGCCACCAACCCCACCATCCACATCCGCCCCACCGGCACCCAAACCACACACCTCTACCGCGCCACAGCAGGTACCTGCGCGGACTGAGCAGCCGCGCTCTAAGCTGCACGCGATCTCACTGGTGCGGCTCGCGGAGGACAAGTGGCGGCAAGCGGCGGTACGAAGGCGATCCTGGCGGCGCTCGGCGCGAACGCCGGTATCGCGGTGGCGAAGTTCGTTGGTTTTCTGATCACCGGCTCATCGTCGATGCTCGCCGAGTCGGTCCACTCGGTCGCCGACACGTCCAACCAGGGCTTGCTGCTGCTCGGACAGAAGACCTCACAGCGCAAGGCCACCCGCGAGCACCCGTTCGGCTACGGCCGCGATCGGTACTTCTACTCCTTCATCGTCGCGCTGATGCTGTTCACCCTTGGGTCGGCGTTCGCGCTGTACGAGGGCATTCACAAGGTCCAGCATCCCGAGGAACTGTCCTCGCCCATGGTCGCGGTGGTCATCCTGGTCCTCGCGATCTGCCTGGAGACCTACAGCTTCCGCACGGCGATCGTCGAGTCGCGCAAGGTCAAGGGCGACAAGTCGTGGTGGGCATTCATCCGGCAGTCCAAGACGCCGGAGCTGCCGGTTGTGCTGCTGGAGGACGCCGGCGCGTTGCTGGGCCTCGTTTTCGCGCTGACCGGTGTCGGCCTCTCGGTGCTCACCGGCGACCCGGTGTGGGACGGCATCGGCACGATCATGATCGGTGTTCTCCTCGGCGTCATCGCGATCATCCTCATCATCGAGATGAAGAGCCTGCTGATCGGCGAGGGTTCCGGCGAGACCGAACTGGCGACTATCGTCGGCGAGCTCACGGTGGGCGACATCGACCGGGTCATCCACATCCGCACGCAGTACATCGGCCCGGACGAGCTGCTGGTCGCCGCGAAACTGGCCATGCGGCCGGGGTTGCCACTCGCCGACGTGGCGCGCGCGATCGACCAAGCCGAGAGCCGGGTCAGGGCGAAGGTACCCGCCGCCCGGTTGATCTATCTCGAACCCGATCTCGACCGCACTGTGCCTGACGACGTGGTGCCGCAGCGGTAGTAACGCCACGTCTCGGACGGGGATCTGGCGTACGAAATCGGTTGAACAGTCCATTGCGGACAGGTTGCTCCAGGTGAGGTTGCGATCCGGCCGCAATTGAGATCGAGAAGGTAACCGAACGGGACCAGTAAGATCACCGGTTACCGATTTGGGTGAAGTGTGGTCACCTGATCGAGATAACCTCCGTGCGGCTTGTACGCCGGGACTGGCGTCGCCACCTTCCGTCCCCACCACCTCGCACGGAGTCCTGCATGTCTGTGAGTTCGAGATCCCGCCTGCGCACGTTCGCCGTGGCCGCCATGACGTTCGGCCTGCTGGCCGGAACAGCCGGTCTGGCCTCCGCCACCGGTTCGAAAGAAGATCCGCGCGCCGAGATCACGCCCGGCAACGCCACGACCTGTGCGGACGCCGGACTCGCTGGCACGCTCCTGGAGAAAGGCGTCGACTTCACGTTCGTGAAGGGTGGCCAGGAGGATCAGTTCGTCACGATCGAGACGGTTGCCGCCGGGGTCACCGTCAGCGGCATCGTCGTCAAGGGCGGCCCCGCCTACAACATCTACGTTCCGGGGGAGCGCGGTCTTGCCGTGACGCCGCCGTGGGAGAAGCTCCGCTCGCCGCTGAACAGGGGTGGCAACATCCCGGTCATCAGCCACTGGTACGTCTGCGGCGACAAGACGCCGACCACCACCACGACGACGACGGACACCGAGACCACGGAGACGACCACCGAGCCGCCGCAGCCGAGCGAGGGCACCGAGACCACGGAGTCCACCGAGACCAGCGACACGACCACCAGCGAGTCGACGACCGGCAGTGAGCCGACCACCAGCGAGAGCGGTCCGGCCACCAGGACGTCTGGTATCGACGGTGCCGTGACAACAACAACAACGAGCGCGGCCGCGGTGTCGCCTGCCGGCGAGAGCGACGACCTGGCGTCCACCGGTTTCAGCGGTGCGTGGCTGCTCGGCCTCGGCGCGCTGCTGCTGGTCGGCGGTGGTGCGCTGCTGTTCCTGACCAGGATGCGTCGCAGCAAGGCCTGATCAGCGCCTACGCGGCTGGCCCAGCAGGTCCCCGAACAGGGGCACCTGCTCGGCCAGCCGCGTTGTCATGTCAGCACGTTCCAGGCCGGCGGCCAGCACAATGGCGCGGTCCCATTCCGGATCGGCCACGTAGTCGGCGTGGCGGCGCACACCGGCAACCCACCGGCGACCGTTGATCGGCTCCCGCATCGGGTCGGGCAGCCAGTGATCACCGCCGAGCACGAGCACACCGGTGGGCCCCTGGATCGCGGGCTTCAGTGCGCCGACACCGCCATCGGGCAGGTACCCGACGCCCAGCAGCTTGTCGTGCGCCACCTGGTGCCGCCAGGTCGTTGCGCCGCCACCGAAGGTGTCGGTGCCACGGCACAGGCCGCGCCAGCGCCCGTCGAGTTCGCCGTACAGGCGCGCGAGCGAGTCGTGCGGGAACAGCGCGGGAAACGCTCGCTGGTACCCCCACTGCAAAGGCGCTCCCGCCGTCAGCACCCCGACCCGCGAGCGGTCGGTCTCGGGCAGTTCGGCGGCCAGCCGCGCCGCGGTGAGCACCGCGAGCAGGCCGCCGACGTGGTAACCGGCGAGCACCACACGCGTGGAAGGTTCGGCCAGGTGGTGCCGTGCCCGCTCGGCGAGTTCGGGCACCACCTTCAGCGCATAGGACGGCGGCACCGCGGGATGCGCCGCCCGTGGCCAGAAGCAGACGAGATCGGTGAACGCGGCGAGGTGGCGGTTGCGTTGCGGCCCGGTCGCTGCCGTGTACACCACTCGCAGTAGCCCGGCCGCGAGCGCCCAGAGTGCCACCACACCCAGTCCGGACAGCGGATCGAGCCAGCCGGGCACCGACCCGTAGCTGAAACGCACCGCCAGCAACACCGCGACACCGAGCGCCATCAGGAACACGATCGCGAGCACGATGCGATGCAGGTACTTGCGTTCCCAGCTGGCTCTCGCCCATGCCGCCGCGGCCTCCCGCGCGTCGCCCTCGCTGGTCTCCATGAGCCGGACCACGTCCGGAACACCGCGGGTCGCTCGCCGCAGGGGCACCGCGATCGCGAACCCGGACACCGTGAACAGGGCCGTTACCGCCAGCGCCCCGCCCCAGAGCACCGTGATCAGCGTGTAGCTCTCCGGTAGCCGCAGGCCGTCGACCCGCAGCAGCTGGCGCAGGGCGATCGCGAGCCCAGCGCCGAATCCGCCGCCGAGCAGGCCGGCCAATGCGAGTGTCGGCGCGGCTGCCCAGCCACCCGCCCACGGCCGGAGCCGGCGGGGCAGTGCCGCCCAGGCGGGCCTGGCGAGCAGCGCCGCCGGCGCCAACAGCACCGCGAAGACCACGCACACCGCGAGCAAAACGGCGCCGATGCCCTCGACGGTGTCGTCGGTACCGGGCAGCGCCGCAGGAAGCGGGGTCCGCACCACAGCGGCGGCAACCGCGAGCGCGGCGGCCACCAGCAGGAACACCGCGCGCGTGACCGCGCCGAACAGCCGGTGCGCGCGGACCGCGGTCGCCAGCACGGCGATCCCGAGCAGCACCAGCGTGGGCACCCACAGCACCATGTCCGCGGTCGGCTGCGGCACCCGCAGCGGTCCGCCGAGCAGGAGCAACGCGACGGTCGCGAGTGCGGCGACCGTGTGCAGGCAGCGCAGTGCCGCGGTGTCGGGGCCGTCGGTGAGCTCGTCACCGGGCAGCTTCGGACCCGGCTCGGTGGAGCGCTCCGGCGCGTTGATCCGCCACTTCGCCGAGGACACCCGGTGCAGCACGAGCACGACCAAGAAAAGGGGCACCACCCCGATCGCCGTGCGGACGCCCGCGACGTCGCGTAGCCACGACGGCCCCGAGGCCAGGCACGCGGCACCGGGCGCGAGGCACTGCGCGGCGAACAGGTCCAGCGTCACCACAGCCAGCTGGCTCATCAGCAGCATGGTCAACAGCAGCGCGGCGGTACGCAGCAACGCACGGCACAGCACGCCCAGCAGGGCGGCGAGCTTCCTGCCCTCCGGCACCGGCGGCAGCATCCAGTGCGCCACGTTCGCCAGTGAGAACGGGAACAGCAGCGCCCAGGTGGCTTTCGCGGCGCCGCCGGAGGTCATCCGGCTCCAGAGGTAACCCTCGAGCGTGCGGGGCACCGATCGGCCCAGTGCCTGCAGCACAGGGCCGGGCGCCGGCCTGCGGAGCCGGTCGGCAGGCCGGATGATCCGGCCGACGCCGTCGCCGGCCACCTCGACGGTGCCGACCGAGTCGAGCAGTGACTCGCCGCTGGTGCCGATCAGCCCTGGAACACGCAGTTCAACGACGCGAGTATCGGGGCCGGGTAGGGGCACCTGCACATCTCCTTGCTCGGGCGGACGGTGGCGGAGCAAACCACGGTAATGTGCGAGTGACGGTGAGGCCGGTTTGCGGCACAGCGAGTCTGGAGGATTGTTCCGAGATGACCCCTGAAAGCGTTGCTCCACGACACCACACGCGTAATGGTGTCGAGTTCGCAGTCGCGGATCTGGAGCTGGCGGAGTTCGGGCGCAAGGAGATCCGGCTGGCCGAGCACGAGATGCCCGGGCTGATGGCCCTGCGTCGCGAGTACGACGGGGTGTTCCCGCTGCGCGGCGCGCGGGTGTCGGGATCGCTGCACATGACGGTGCAGACGGCCGTGCTGATCGAGACGCTGGTCGCGCTGGGGGCGGAGGTGCGGTGGGCGTCGTGCAACATCTTCTCCACCCAGGACCACGCCGCCGCGGCGGTGGTGGTTGGCCCGTACGGGACGCCGGAGGAGCCCAAGGGCGTGCCGGTGTTCGCGTGGAAGGGTGAGTCGCTCGAGGACTACTGGTGGTGCACCGAGCGGATGCTGACCTGGGACGACGAGGGCCCGAACATGATCCTCGACGACGGCGGCGACGCGACGATGCTGGTGCACAAGGGCACCGAGTACGAGAAGGCAGGCGTGGTGCCGCCTGCGGACGACAACGACTCCGACGAGTGGAAGGTCTTCCTGGCGCTGCTGCGGGAATCGCTCGTGGCGGACAGTGGAAAGTGGACGAAGGTCGGTGAGGGTATCCGCGGCGTCACCGAGGAGACCACCACCGGTGTGCTGCGGTTGTACCAGCTCGCCGCGCAGGGACAGTTGCTGTTCCCGGCGATCAACGTCAACGACTCAGTGACGAAGTCGAAGTTCGACAACCGGTACGGAATCCGGCATTCGCTGATCGACGGCATCAACCGCGGTACCGATGTGCTGATCGGCGGCAAGGTCGCCGTGGTGTGTGGTTACGGCGATGTGGGCAAGGGCGCGGCCGAGTCGCTGCGCGGCCAGGGCGCGCGTGTCGTGGTGACCGAGGTCGACCCGATCTGCGCGCTGCAGGCGGCGATGGACGGCTACCCGGTCCGGACGCTTGAATCGGTGCTGCCCGAGGCCGACATCGTGATCACCACGACGGGCAACAAGGACGTGGTGATGGCCGAGCACATGGCCCGGATGAAGCACCAGACCATCGTGGGCAACATCGGGCATTTCGACAACGAGCTCGACATGGCCGGGCTGGCGCGGTACCCCGGGATCCGGCGGATCAACATCAAGCCGCAGGTCGACGAGTGGGTATTCCCCGCCGGGGGTCCGGGGGCCGCCGCCCGGGATGGACACAGTGCGGATGGGCACTCCGTGATCGTGCTGTCCGAGGGGCGGTTGCTGAACCTGGGCAACGCCACCGGGCACCCCAGCTTCGTGATGTCGAACAGCTTCTCCAACCAGGTCATCGCGCAGGTGGAGCTCTTCACCAAGCCCGAGGAGTACGACCGCGAGGTCTACCGGCTGCCGAAGAAGCTGGACGAGAAGGTCGCCCGTATCCACCTGCAGGCTCTCGGCGGTGAGCTGACCAAGCTCACCAAGGAGCAGGCGGAGTACATCGACGTCGACGTGGAGGGCCCCTACAAGCCCGACCACTACCGCTACTGAAAACTGCCCCCAAGACCACCTTGTGCGAACACAGCGGCGCGCAGCGTCTCCGTTTGGGTGGTGGTGGGAGACGGGTGGGCGCGTTGAACGCAACCAAGGTGGCCTTGGGGAGCGAAAGCCCGCGCGGCATAGGGTGCTCGTGTGGGTCGACTGGTGGTCATCGAAGGGCTCGACGGGGCGGGTAAGCGCACGCTGACCGATGCGCTGACGAAGTCGCTGCACGACGCGGGTGCGAGTGTGGCGACGTTCGCCTTCCCCCGGTACGGCACTAGCGTGCACGCCGATCTGGTGCGCGAGGCCCTGCATGGTGCGCATGGCGACCTCGGCGAGTCGGTTTACGGCATGGCGCTGCTGTATGCCCTGGACCGGCGCGGCGCGGCCGAGGAGCTCCGCGCCGCGCTGCGGGTCCACGACGTGGTGCTGCTCGACCGGTACGTCGCGTCCAATGCCGCCTACCAGGCCGCTCGGTTGCACGAGGGCGCCGACAGCGCGGTGGTCGAATGGGTCCGCACGATCGAGATCGACCGCTTCGGCCTGCCGGTCCCCGACACGCAGATCCTGCTCCGGGTCGCGCCGGAGGTCGCCGCCGCGCGGGCAGAGCACCGGGCCGCGGCTGACGCCGAGCGCCCCAAGGACGCGTTCGAAGCCGACGACGGCCTGCAGGCCCGGTGCGCCCGCGTCTACGACGAGCTGGCCGCGGCCGGCTGGCTGTCGCGCTGGTACGTCGTCGACGGCACCGTGGACATCGACTTCGCCCGGCTCGCGGCGACGGTGCTCACCGCCGAGCCGCCGGAATCGGGTGGTTGCTGACCAACGTCGCGCGCGGGTCGTAGCGGGCCTTCAGCTCGGTGAGCCTGCGATAGTCGTGCGGCTCGTAGGCCGAACGCACCTCCTCCTCGTTGAGGGGGCCGAAGCTGAAGTTCAGCAGGCGGCCGAGCGTGGCCGGGGCGAACGGCGCGATGGCATCGCCGTGCACTGCGCGCACGGTGTCCTCGGCACCCGGCTCGACCAGTGACAGCACGCCCAGCGAGTACGCGGCGCGCCGATGCCCGACGGCGCTGGGCACCCGCGGTGGCCCGGCGAGCGCGCCGCCGAGGTGCCGTAGCCCCACCACGCACAACACCGGCGCCGATGGCCCCGCCAATGTGGTCAGCGCGGCGAGCGCGGCCGGGTCGAGCTCGCTCAGCAGCCTGTTCGCCGAGCAGTACGCATGCGGCACGTCCGGCTCGTCGAACACCGTGCCCGACTCGGAGTAGGGCAGCTCGCGCAGCGTGTCCCGCAGGATCGGCCCCAGCGCGCGCAGTGGCTCCACCAGCTGCCGGCCATCGGCCACACTGC
Organism: Saccharomonospora sp. NPDC046836; assembly: GCF_040645195.1. Taxonomy (NCBI): domain Bacteria; kingdom Bacillati; phylum Actinomycetota; class Actinomycetes; order Pseudonocardiales; family Pseudonocardiaceae; genus Saccharomonospora; species Saccharomonospora sp. NPDC046836. The sequence continues at coordinate 397,857 of NZ_JBEYXW010000003.1, read as the reverse complement.
CGGTGTAGGCGATCTGCAGCTGAGCGACATGCCTGCCGCGCAGGGCCTGCGGCACCATCGGCAGGTCGGGGAACGGCAGCATCGCCACCGCCGAGGTCATCTCGTCGGGCACCGTCTCCGTCCAGCGCTGCCACCCGGCGAGCACGTCCGGCGCCTGCTCGGCGTCGATGAAGAGCCCGCCGCCGTAGAGGTGGCGCACCGGCATCAGATCGATCTCCATCCCGGTGACCACGCCGAAGTTCCCGCCGCCGCCCCGCAGTGCCCAGTACAGGTCCGGCTCACTGTGCGGCGTCACCTGCCGCAGGCGTCCGTCCGCGGTCACTACCTGCAGGCTGCGTACGTGGTCGGCGGCGAAGCCGTAGCGCCGGGAGAGCAGGCCGATGCCGCCACCCAGCGTGTACGACACCGCACCCACCCCTGGCGCACTGCCGGACAGCGGTGCGAGGCCGTGTGGTGCAGCCGCATCGATCACCTGCTGCCAGCTCGCACCCGCCTCGACCCACGCGGTTCGCGCCGACGGGTCCACCCGTACGCCGGCCATGCGGCGGGTGCTGATCAGGACGCCGCCGTCCAGCGGCCGGTTCAGCCCGTGCCCGCCGGCCTGCACGGTCACCTGCTGGCCCCGCGTCGTGGCGTACTCGACGGCGGCACGCACGTCGTCCTCGCCGGTCGCGCCCGCGATCACGGTGGGCCGGTGCGCGCCGGATCGCTGGAAGCCTGTTCGCTCCTCGTCGTAGTCCTGTCCGCCGGGCAGGAACAGCGGTCCGGCGGTGCGCAGCTCGTTGATCGTCTCGGTCATACGGCCACGGTAGGAACCGTTGAGGACGCATCTTGTCCTCGAGAAATGGCAGTCTGCTCTGAGTGAACGAGAGGTCGGCACGCAAGGACATGCCGGGGCGGCTGCTGCGCCTGCTGTCGCTGCTGCAGAGCCGGCGGGAGTGGTCGGGCACCGATCTCGCGGAGCGGCTGGGCGTCACCGTGCGCACGGTACGTCGCGACATTGATCGGCTGCGTGCGCTCGACTACCCCGTGGAGAGCACCACCGGCACCGCTGGTGGGTACCGGCTGACGTCGGGGCGCAACCTGCCGCCACTGCTGCTCGACGACGACGAGGCCGTGGCCGTTGCCGTAGGCCTGGTGACCGCGGCGGGTGGCAGCGTTGCCGGTATCGAGGAGAGCTCGATGCGGGCGCTGGCGAAGCTGGAGCGCGTACTACCCGCGCGCCTGCGGCCACGGCTCGGCGCGCTCGGTGGGGTGGCCGCCGCTGTTCCGCACCGGGACGTCCCTCGCGTCGATCCCGGCGTGCTGGCGGTGCTCGCCGCGGCGTGCCGGGATGCGGAGCTGCTGTCCTTCCACTATCGCGGCCGGAACGCCGACGGCGGCGAGCGCAGGGTGGAGCCGCACAACCTCGTCACCGTCCGGGGCCACTGGTACCTGCTCGCCTTCGACCCCGGCCGCGACGGCTGGCGCACGTTCCGCGTCGACCGGATGGCGGAGCTCCTCCCGACCCGAAGGCCGTTCACCCGGCGCGAGCTGCCGGTGCCCGACCCCGCCGGGTACGTGAGCAGCTCGTTCGCGAACGCCTCCTACCGCTACACCGCACGGCTGACGGTGGACCTGCCGGCCGCCGACCTCAGAGCGCGGCTGTTCGCCCACGTTCCCGGCGAGATCGCCGATGCGGGCCCCGCCCGCTGCACTGTCCGGCTCAGTGCCGACTCCGCGGAGCTGATCGTGCAGTACGTGGCCGCCATCGCCGCGCTCGAAGCCGGGTTCGAGCTGGACGCGCCGGCGGAGATCGAGGACAGGGTGCGCGAGCTGGGCGTGCGGCTGACCACCCCGTACGAATAGTCCGATCGGACTAGTCGTGGCGGGCAAAGCCGGGTCCCGCGCGCGGACGGCGGCGCCAGTGCGAATATGTGCTCATGAAGGCACGTGTGTTGGTCGTCGACGACGACCCCGCTCTGGCTGAGATGCTGACCATCGTGCTCCGCGGCGAGGGTTCGACACCGCGGTGGTGGCCGATGGTTCACGTGCGTTGCCCGCGCTGCGTGAGCTGAAGCCCGACCTGGTCCTGCTCGACCTGATGCTGCCCGGCATGAACGGCATCGATGTCTGCAAGGCCATCAGGGCGGAGTCCGGCGTCCCGATCGTCATGCTGACCGCCAAGAGCGACACCGTGGACATCGTCCTCGGACTCGAATCCGGCGCCGACGACTACGTTGTCAAGCCCTTCAAGCCGAAGGAGCTGGTGGCGCGGGTGCGGGCGCGGATGCGGCGCACCGAGTCCGAGCCTGCCGAGAGCCTCACGATCGGCGACCTCAGCATCGACGTGCCCGGGCACGAGGTCACCAGGGACGGCAAGGCCATCCCGCTCACGCCGCTGGAGTTCGACCTTCTCGTCGCGCTCGCGCGCAAGCCACGCCAGGTGTTCACCCGCGAGGTGCTCCTCGAGCAGGTGTGGGGTTACCGGCACGCTGCCGACACCCGCCTGGTGAACGTGCACGTCCAGCGCCTGCGCTCCAAGGTCGAGAAGGACCCGGAGCACCCGGAGGTCGTGCTGACGGTGCGCGGCGTCGGCTACAAGGCAGGCCCGCCGTAACCGGCGCGCGGGCGGCGGCGTGCTCTGCCAGCGGGAACGGATAACCTAGCGGAGTCCAAGTCCCGGCGACACGGTCGTGTCGCGCATTCGAGAACAGGCACGAAGCCATGAAGGATCGGCTGGCCAGGTTCGGCTGGTCGGCAATGGTGCTGGCCCGCCGCGCGGCGGCGTACGGCCGGCGCAAGGCCGTCGCGTTCGGCGAGCTGTGGCGGCACTCGGTGCAGTTCCGGGTGACCGTGTCGACGCTCGCGCTGTCGTCGGCGGTTGTCTTCGTGCTCGGCATGGTCCTGCAGAACCAGATCACCGAGCGGTTGGTGGACACCAAGGAGCGGGCGGCCACAGCGCAGCTCCATGTCGTCGTGCAGACGGCGGAGACCGAGCTCGCCGGCGACGCAGGCCAGGACGAGGCGTTGCGCAACCGGCTCACCAATGCGATCAAGAAGATCACCAGCAGCTCCGTCGCGACACAGGACGCCGCGAACTCGGCAGCGGGTGCGTTCGAGCCGGTGCTCGCCGCGGGCGACCCCGACCAGGCGTCCATGCACGCCGTCTACGCCGGTCCCTACGACAAGGTGCCCACGGGGCTGCGCAACTTCGTCGAGAACAACTCCGAGGCCAAGCAGATCCACACCGCGGACGGCGCGACCTACCTCATCGTCGGCGCGCCGGTCACGACCACGACCCGGCCGGTGCAGTTGTATCTGCTCTTCCCGCTGGCCACCGAGCAGAACACGGTCGCGACAGTGCAGAACACGCTGCTGGTCGGTGGCCTTGTGCTCTTGCTGCTGCTGGCGGGCATCACGAACATGGTCACCCGGCAGGTCGTGCGGCCGGTGCGCCGGGCGGCCGCGGCCGCGGAACGGTTCGCCGAAGGGGACCTGGATCGCCGGCTCGACGTGGTCGGTGAGGACGACCTCTCCAAGCTCGCGATGTCCTACAACGCGATGGCCGCCAGCATCCAGCGGCAGATCCGCCAGCTGGAGGAGTTCGGCCAGCTGCAGCGGCGGTTCACCTCCGACGTCTCGCACGAGCTGCGTACCCCGCTGACCACGGTGCGGATGGCGGCCGACGTCCTGCATGCCTCCCGCGAGCAGTTCCCCGCCGGCCTTGCCCGCTCCACCGAGCTGCTGGTCGACGAGCTCGACCGCTTCGAGACCCTGCTGCGAGACCTGCTGGAGATCAGCAAGCTGGACGCCGGTGTCGAGGAGCTGTCCGCCGAGTTGATCGACGTGCGGCCGATCGCGCGCCGAGCGGTCGAGCAGGTCAGGGTCATCGCGGGCACCGCGGGCAGCCCGATCGAGCTGGAGCTGCCCGAGGAGGAGGTGACGGCCGAGGTCGATGCGCGCAGGGTCGAGCGGATCCTGCGGAACCTGCTCGCCAACGCCGTCGACCATGGCGAGGGCAAACCGGTGAGGTTGCGCCTCGCGGCGGATGAGGACGCGGTGGCGATCACCGTCCGCGACTACGGGGTCGGTTTGCGGCCCGGAGAGGCTGACCTGGTGTTCAACCGGTTCTGGCGTGCCGATCCGTCCCGGAACCGCCGGACCGGCGGCACCGGGCTCGGGTTGGCGATCAGCCAGGAGGACGCGCGGCTGCACGGCGGCCACCTCGACGCGTGGGGTGAGGTCGACAAGGGCTCCTGCTTCCGGCTCACCCTGCCGCGCCACGCGGGTGACCCCGTTGACCGCAGCCCGTTGCCGCTGCCGCCCACCGACGCAGTCGTCACGGTGCCCCTCGGAAACGGTCACGCCGAGATCGCGTTGCTCGCAGTCGAACACGAGGAAGTCCGGTGATCCGGGGCAGGACCAGGGCGTTGCTGGCCCTGTTCGCCGGCCTGCTCGCTCTCGCGGGGTGCGCCGCCATCCCCGCGCAGTCGCAGCCGGAAGCCATCCCGCGTGAGCGGGTGGGCCCGCAGCCGAGCCAGGAGGTGCCTGCCCCCGCCGCCGACCTCGACCCGCTGTCGGTGGTGCGCGACTTCGTCAGCGCCAGCGCCGATCCCGGCAACGACCATGCGGCAGCCCGCGCCTACCTGTCGGGGGACTCGCGCAAGCGCTGGAAACCGGATCAGAGCCTGACGATCATCCAGGACGAGTTCAGCACGGTCTATCCCCCCAGCAGTGAGCAGTCGCCAGACCAGGACGAGAAGCTCGTGCTGGTGCGGGGAACCCACGTCGGCAGGCTCGGCCCGGACAGTGCGTTCATTCCGTCCGAGGACCCGGTCGAGGTACCCGTGCGGCTACGGCTGCAGCAGGACGGGCAGTGGCGCATCGTGGATCCGCCCGAGAGCATCCTGATCACCTATAGCGACTTCACCGAGAACTACCTGCGGGTGCCGATCTACTTCTTCGCGCCCGATTCGAGCGTGCTGGTGCCGGATCTGCGTTATGTCGTCGCCCGGCCGCAGTCCGGCCTGCCGGCGCGGGTGATGGACCTGCTGCTCGCGGGGCCGTCGAACAGTCTCACCGGCGCTGTCCGCAACCCGCTCGGCGATGAGGCCACGCTGGAGAGCAACGTCGCCGGGGCCAACGACGGTGCGCTCGTGGTGCCGCTGTCGGGTGTCGAGGACCAGAGCCAGCAGCACAAGGAGCTGATCGCGGCGCAGGTGGTGCGCTCGCTGCAGGGCGTCACGACGAGCCGGATCCGCCTGCTCTCGGACGGTACGTCGCTCGTGCAGGGACACATCGACTGGCGGCCCGGTGACCTCCCGGCCTACGAGGCGCAGTCGTCGCCGAGCTCGGAGCTGCCAGGGCTGATGACCGTCAACGGCAAGCTGCTGTCCCTCGGGTCGGGAGCACCGATCGACGGTCCAGCCGGTGCCGGGGCCTACAACGTGGAGAGCGCGGCACAGTCGATCAGCGGCAACCAGCTCGTGGTCGTCGAGCGCGTCGGTCCGCTCGTCCAGCTACGCGTCGGCGACTACGGCGCGGAAAGCCAGGTCGTCGACCTGCGCGGGATGACCATGACGCGGCCGAGCTGGCGGCCGGGCACCGGCGGCGGCCCGTCCGGCGAGTTGTGGACGGCCGTCGACCACAACAACGTGGTGCGGGTCCTCCGTGGTCCGGACGGGCGGTGGATCCCGCAGTCGGTGAACGCCAGCGAGGTGCTGACCGTCGGGCCCATCACCGGGCTCCGGCTGTCCAGGGACGGCACCCGCGTCGCGATGATCGCGGGCGGGCACGTCGTGGTGGCCTCGGTGGTGCGCGGGGCCGACGGCACGTCGGTGACCCTGCGCGCGCCGCGCATCCTGCAGGCGGGCGAGCTACGCAACGTCGTCGATCTCGACTGGATCGGCCAGGACACCCTCATCGTGGCGACCGGCTCCGACTCGATCCCGGTCGCCAGGGTCCCCGTCGACGGTCTGCGGCTCGACCAGTTCAACAGCTCGAACCTGACTCCGCCGGTGCAGGCCATCACGGCCGCTCCCGGCAGGCCGATCGTGGTGGCCGACGCCACCGGCCTGTGGACGGCGAGCGACGTCGGCGACGTGTGGCGTCCACACGCGCACAGCCAGGCGGCGGCGAAGCCGTTCTACCCGGGCTGAGCCACGAAACTGTCGGTGGTCCCCGGCATCGTGGCGTCATGACCGGCTGGGGGTTGTCCACGATCGGCCGGGCGGCGCTCGATCTGCTGCTGCCCGCCGCCTGCGCAGGCTGTGGTGAGCTGGGCTCGCCATGCTGCCCGGCGTGTGCCGCGGCGTTCGACGGCGCGCGGCTGTTCGCCAGGGGCGAGCGAGTGCATGCGCTCGCCCGCTACGACGGCGTTGCAAGGCGGCTCGTACTGGCCTACAAGGAACAGGGCAGGCGTGACCTCGCCGCGCCGCTGGGGCAGCTGCTCGCCACGGCCGTACCGTTGTTGCCCAGGGCGGGCCCGGACAGCACCGGCACCTGGTGGCTGGTGCCGGTGCCCTCGCGCCGGATAGCGGCACGCGCCCGCGGCGGTTCGCACCTGGAGCGTCTCGCCAGGCACTGCGCCGCGCAGTTGGCAGCCGACGGCCATGCCGTGGCCGTCGCTCCGGCGCTGGAACTGGGCGCGGGAGCCCGGGATGCCGTCGGGCTCGCCCGTGCCGAGCGGGTGGCCAACCTCGCCGGCCGGCTGAGGTTGCGGCCCGCCGGTGCGCCCCCGCCCGGTACTCCGGTGGTGCTGCTCGACGACGTCGTCACGACGGGCGCGACGGTCGACGCCTGTCTGCGGACGCTGACGGCCGGCGGTCTGGAGGTGACGGCCGCGCTCGCGCTCACCGCCGTGTGACCACGGGCCGCACTGTCGGAAAATTTCATCCGATCGAGTGGGCGGGAACCGTCGTGCGGGGGTCGGGCGTTGATCGGATATGACGCAGCCCACTGTCACCGTGCGACAGGTGAGGACCGAGCCGTCGGTCCGGGAGGGTGACAAAACCCTTGGTGCGCTGCTCCGAACGTGGCACGGTTGCGACGCCGTTTCCGCGCGTCCACTGCGGATCGTGACGGCCATTCACCGTCGCACGTCCCCCGCACCGGGGGCTGTTCTAACCGCGCTCAGCGGGCTAACGTGCTCCGCTAACAGCTATCCCGGCACGTAGGGAGGTGAAGAGCCGATGTCCCTAGCGCCGGCGGAATGCTGAACTCGTGAAGACCCCGCGCGAGACGTCGTGTCGGCGTTTTTCCACCCAGTCCCCCCGGCGCTTGTGGTCCAGAAAGTAACTCGCAAATTCCGCGAGGGAGGTCGTGTATGGACATCGTCGTTAAGGGTCGCAACGTGGAGGTGCCCGATCACTATCGGGTTCACGTCAGCGCGAAACTAGCGCGTCTCGAGCGCTACGACAGGAAAGTCATTCGCTACGACGTCGAACTTTTCCACGAGCCCAACCGGCGGCAGGCGAAGAACTGCCAGCGCGTCGAGATCACCGGCAAGGGCAAGGGCCCTGTCGTGCGAGCGGAGGCATCGGCCGGCGACTTCTACGCCGCGCTCGATTCCGCGATCAACAAGCTCGAGAACCGGCTGCGCCGGATGCACGATCGGCGCCGGGTGCACTACGGCCGCCGCTGCCCCGAATCGGTCGCGGAGGCGACCTCTGCGGGAACACCGGCCGCCGAAGCGTCCGGCCCGGCCATGGGAAGGCGCCAGCTCGTGGCGAGCACCGCCGTGCTGGAGGCCCCCGCAGAACCCATGGCCGCGGTATCGGCCGACGGGATCGTGCTTCCCGAGCAGCGCTGGGACGACGGCGTGGCTGACCAAGAGCCAGGCCTGGTGGTGCGCGAGAAGCACCATTCCGCGGAGCCCATGACGCTCGACCAGGCTCTCTACCAGATGGAGCTGGTCGGACACGACTTCTATCTCTTCAACGACTCCGCGAGCGGAAAGCCGAGTGTCGTCTACCGCAGAAAGGGCTTCGACTACGGCGTGATCCGGCTGGGCTGACCGCCCGCCGCGCAAGCTGACCAACGGCCCGTACGCGAGAGCGTGCGGGCCGTTGCCATGCGGCTGTTCCGAGTGCTGCCACCTCCCGCTCGGGGAGCCTCTACGATGGGAAGTGCTGCGGTCCCAGGGCCGTGCGTGTCAAGCTGCCCGGCGCCCTGTATGGGTGCTGCGACGACTCACCGGATACAGCTAGCGAGGTCGAACCGGATGCTTCTGAACCGCCTGCTCCGCGCGGGCGAGGGCAAGATGGTGAAGCGGCTGCGCCGCATCGCGGACCACATCAACACCCTCGAAGACGACGTCAAGGACCTCTCGGACGCCGAGCTCAGGGCGAAGACAGCCGAGTTCCGAAAGCGCAACCAGGAAGGCGGGGAGTCGCTCGACGACCTGCTCCCCGAGGCGTTCGCCGTCGCGCGAGAGGGCGCCAAACGCGTCCTCGGTCAGCGGCCCTTCGACGTCCAGCTCATGGGTGGCGCTGCGCTGCATCTCGGCCAGGTCGCCGAGATGAAGACCGGTGAGGGCAAGACGCTGACGTCGGTTCTGCCTGCCTACCTCAACGCGATCTCCGGCAAGGGCGTGCACGTCGTCACCACGAACGACTACCTCGCGAAACGTGACGCCGAGTGGATGGGACGTATCCACCGGTTCCTCGGCCTCGAGGTCGGCGCGATTCTGTCCGAGATGCCGCCGCCTGCGCGCCGGGAGGCCTACCACGCCGACATCACCTATGGCACCAACAACGAGTTCGGCTTCGACTACCTGCGCGACAACATGGCGTGGAGCCTGGACGACTGCGTGCAGCGTGGCCACAACTTCGCGATCGTCGACGAGGTGGACTCCATCCTCATCGACGAGGCCAGGACGCCGCTGATCATCTCCGGGCCCGCCGACCAGTCCTCGCGGTGGTACACCGAGTTCGCCCGCATGGCGCCGCTGATGAAGCGGGACGTGCACTACGAGGTGGACGAGCGCAAGCGCGCCGTCGGTGTCACCGAGCAGGGCGTGGAGTTCGTCGAGGACCAGCTGGGCATCGACAACCTGTACGAGGCGGCCAACACGCCGCTGGTCGGGTTCCTGAACAACTCGCTCAAGGCCAAGGAGCTCTACCACCGCGACAAGGAGTACATCGTCCGCAACGGCGAGGTGCTCATCGTCGATGAGTTCACCGGCCGCATCCTTGCCGGCCGCCGCTTCAACGAGGGCATGCACCAGGCGATCGAGGCCAAAGAAGGCGTCGAGATCAAGGCCGAGAACCAGACGCTCGCCACGATCACGCTGCAGAACTACTTCCGCCTCTACGACAAGCTCGCGGGCATGACCGGTACGGCCGAGACCGAGGCCGCCGAGTTCCACCAGACCTACAAGCTGGGTGTGGTGCCGATCCCGACGAACCGGCCGATGGTCCGTGCCGACCAGGCGGACCTCATCTACAAGACCGAGCCTGCCAAGTTCGAGGCCGTCGCCGAGGACATCGCCGAGCGCCACGAGAAGGGCCAGCCCGTCCTCGTCGGCACGACCAGCGTCGAGAAGTCCGAGTACCTGTCGAAGCTGCTGGTCAAGCTGGGTGTTCCGCATGAGGTCCTGAACGCGAAGCAGCACCACCGTGAGGCGCTGATCGTCGCGAAGGCCGGCCGTGAGGGCGCCGTGACCGTCGCGACCAACATGGCCGGTCGTGGTACCGACATCGTGCTCGGCGGCAACCCCGACATGATCGCCGATGAGGTGCTGCGCGACCGCGGTCTGGACCCGGTCGAGAACTCCGCCGAGTACGAGGCCGCATGGTCGAAGGTGCTGGAGGAGGTCACCGCCGAGTCCGAGGCGGAGGCCGAGGCCGTGCGCGAGGCGGGTGGCCTCTACGTCCTTGGCACCGAGCGCCACGAGTCCCGCCGTATCGACAACCAGCTGCGCGGCCGGTCCGGCCGGCAGGGTGACCCCGGCGAGTCCCGGTTCTACCTGTCGCTTGGCGACGAGCTGATGCGCCGCTTCAACGCCGCCATGGTGGAGCGGGTCATGACCACCATGCGGCTGCCCGACGACGTGCCGATCGAGCACAAGATGGTCAGCCGGGCCATCAAGAGCGCGCAGACGCAGGTCGAGCAGCAGAACATGGAGATCCGCAAGAACGTCCTCAAGTACGACGAGGTCTTGAACCAGCAGCGCAAGGTGATCTACGCCGAGCGCCGCCGGGTTCTCGAGGGCGAGGACCTGCGCGAACAGGTCGAGCACATGATCCGCGACGTGGTGACCGCGTATGTGGATGGCGCGACGGCTGACGGCTACGCCGAGGACTGGGACCACGAGAAGCTGTGGACGGCGCTCAAGACGCTGTACCCGGTGGGCGCGCGGTGGGAGGACATCGCCGAGGAGGAGGACGATCTCGACGCCGACCGGCTCCGGGAGGCACTGCTCGACGACGCGGACAACGCCTACACCCAGCGCGAGACCGACATCGACGCCAAGGTCGGCGAGGGCGCGATGCGCGAACTCGAGCGCCGCGTCGTCCTGTCGGTGCTGGACCGCAAGTGGCGTGAACACCTCTACGAGATGGACTACCTCAAGGAAGGCATCGGGCTGCGTGCGATGGCGCAGCGCGATCCCCTTGTGGAGTACCAGCGTGAGGGCTTCGACATGTTCGGTGCGATGCTCGACTCGCTGCGGGAGGAGGCCGTCGGCTTCCTGTTCAACCTGCAGGTCGAGCAGGCTGAGCAGGCCGAGCCGCAGCAGGCCGAGCAGCCCGCCGCCGCGGTCCCGGCCGCCGCGGCGCCCGCCGTTGGCAACGGGCAGGCCGCGGCCCCGACGGGCCGGCATGCACGGCCGGTCCCGCCGCAGCCGGAGCCGGACGCCGACGAGCGTCAAGCCGTGCCGTCTGCATTGCGGGGGAAGGGCCTCGGCGGCGACGGTCAGCAGGCCCTGACCTACTCCGGGCCCGCCGAGGGCGGCGGCGTCCAGTCGCGCGGTACCGATGCGGGCGAGGAGAAGCGCGGGGCCGCCGGCGGCGGTACCCGGCGCGAGCGCCGCGCCGCCGCCCGTGAGCAGGCGAAGAAGAACAAGAAGGGCGCCCCCCGCCGCTAACCGGTCAGCATCGGCTTCGCACCCCAGCCGCCCGGTTCGAGGATCGTGAACGACGTGCAGCGCCAGCTGCTGTCATCGTGCTCGAACCGGGCGGCGACGGCGAGCACCCGCTCGCCGGTGTCGGCGGTGCCGCACACCTCCAGTGCCTTGTCCGTTGGCCGGCACAGGTACACCTTGTGCAGGGTGTAGCGAGGGCCGGTGGTGCGTGCGCGATCGCGTAGCCGCCGTTGCAGGGCGGGCGCGAGCCAGGAGCCGAGCTGGGTCGCCGGTCTACGTCCGGCATGCACTTCCAGCAGAGCTGTGAGGATGCGGTGCAGCCGACGTCTGTCGAGCGACGGGCGTGGCGGAGTAGCCCCCAGCTGTGCCGGTATTTCGGCGAGCAGGTCGTCGAGTGTCAGCTGACCTTCCGGTAATTCGTTTTCCGCAACCGATTTCCCGCATTCCACGGGTTCATACGGTGTCAGTGGGAGTAATCCACACCGAGCCGAATAGGTAATCATACTTACCCCCCAGATGATTTCCGATTTCATTGGGGCGGTCGCCCCTCGAAATAGAGGGACGAAAAGGCCAATCCGACTCAACAGACCCACCAATTAGTGAAACCGGCGAATAAGGCACCCCGATCGCGCGATGTGCGCTACGTAAGCTGGCAGGGTGTTGTTGCGGGGAATTGTGCTGGACCATGCCGGCGTGTTGACCGACGCCGACGCACCACGGCTGCTCGATGTGCTCGACGCGGCCCGGGACCATGGTGTGCGTACCGCGTTGCTCTCCAATGCCGCCAGTGGCGGCGCCGTGCGGCGGAGGCTGTCGGGCTGGTTCGATGCGCTGGTCTTCTCCGGTGAGGTCGGTGTCGCGAAGCCTGCGGTGGAGGTGTACCGGCTCACAGCGGACCGGCTCGGCCTGCCGACCGCGGCGTGCGTGTTCGTCGATGACGCAGCGCGCAACGTCGCGGGCGCGGTGGCGGCGGGCATGGTTGGTGTGCACCACACCTCGGTTGCGGAGACATTGGTCGAGTTGGAGGCCCTCTTCCAGGGCCTGATCGGCGAGAACGCCTGACGGCCGTGGTGTGGTCCGCTACCCTCGGGTACTGGATCAGTGCGGTGAGGGAGACGGGGATGGCCGAGGACGGGTTCACAGCCAACAAGCGCCTGGACGATGTGTTCGCCGACCGCGTGAGTGCAGTCGAGGCTGTGCAGGCGGTGTACGGGACGCAGAACTGGGTCCAGGCTGCTGGCGACGCTGCCACGGGTCGTTGGACCTTTGATCCCGAACAGCTCGACTCCGTGATCGGTAAGTGGGAGGCTCTTCTCGACGAGATCAAGACCGATCGTCATGCGATCAGGCTCATGATCGATAATGCTGTCCCACCCTCCGAGGATGACCCGAGTGGGCGGTTCATAGGTGCAGTTGTCGACGGGATGCAATCGTTGCGCGAGTCCAATGCCTCCATGCTGAGCTACGTCGAGGACTTCATCGAGCGACTGTCACAGGCCCGGGATGCGATTGATCAGAGTGACTCGGGTAACGCTGAAGCCCTCCAGGCGGCGGTGCGGCGTTGATAGCAGCCAGCAGCCGTGCGCGGGCCGTTACGGCGCTTGCAATATTTGCCGGTGCGATGATCGCGGGTTGCTCCCAATCTGAACCCGGTACGGCTTCGCCGACGGCGAGTGGCTCGACGACCGCAGACAGTGTGGTTCCCGCTGTGGACGTACCGCTGGACGCTGCCGCATATCTGAACGAACCGTGCCGCCTGGTCGAGCAGGAGTTCATGCACAGCATCGGTTACAACGAAGCAGGCCAAGCTGCAACCGAGGAAAACAACAGCACGGCAGCGTTGTCGGGGCCAGGCTGTGACTGGGATCAATCCGAAGGGATTGCTGGGCTCGGGTTCACTATCCAGACTGGTAACCAAACGAACGGCCTAGGCGGGCTGGAGGGCAACTACGATGCCCATATACGGGGCCAATACTCGTTCTGGGAGCCGACGACCGTTGATCAGTACCCTGCGGCATTCAGTGACTTGACTGATGCACGTGCCGAGGGACGCTGCCGCATCGTCGTGGGTATCGCCGATGACTTGTCGTTCGCCGTTACAGCGGACGGCTACGACGAGCCGACACGCGCATGCGAGGACGTAGAAGCAGTGGCAGGGGAGATCATCCAGACGTTGAAGAGGGGGTCCTGACATGGCTATGGGTGGTAAGGAGATCTACGACAACTTCCAAGAGGGCCGAGGTACGACACCGCTGCAGCAGATTGCCGCCGAGCTGGTCAAGCTGCAGAAGACCTACGGCCAGCGCGCGGAGTCCATCAAAGGCATCCAGGACGCGATGGAGTCGGCGTGGAGTGGCGACGCTGGTGCCAAAGCACGGCAGGGGGCCGGTCCGCTAAGCGCCGCGTTGTTGGATTCCGCTACCAACATGGATTCGACCTTCAACTCCACAATGCACCAGGCCAGTTCGTGGCACGTCGCGGCGAACTCCGTCGAGCCCGTTCCGCCGGTGCCGGAGAAGCCGAACCCCTGGACGACCGGGCTCAAGGCTGCCATTCCGGTAGCGGGTCCGTTCATGGCGTCGAACGACCTGCAGTCCTATCAGGACGCTGTCGACGCCCACAACCGGGCGGTTGTCAACAACATCACGGTCATGGGCTCCTACGAGAACCAGACCAGCAGCAACTCCGGCTTCCCGCGCAGCTACGGCGTGTTGCAGCCGGGCAGCGCGTCGATCTCGGTCGAGACGTCCACGCCGAACGCCATCTCCGGTGATCTGTCGACCCAGCCGCAGACGACTCGGTCGTCGACCTTCGTCGGGCCTACCAGCACCGCCACGCCGGCGATTGGTTCGGTGACCGGCGCCGTGCCGAATGTCAGCTCTCCCGGTTACTCCGGGGCAGTCCCAGCCAACGCGGTCACGCCGAGCGTGCCCGTTGCCGGCGGCCCACCTGCCGTGGGGACTACGCCCCCTGCCGCGCCGACCGGCATCGCCGCGGCGACCAATGTCCCGCCGAGCGGTACCGGTTCGACCAGTACGACCCGCCAGACCAACAGTCCTGGGCGGACCGCCTTCGGTGGCACCACGCGGACCCCGGGCACCAGCACGGGAAGCGGAACCTCCCGCGGGAGCACCCTCGGCGAGCGGGCGGGTAGCCGCCTCTACGGCACGGGCGGCTCCGGCGGATCTGGAGGATCCGGTGGAGCCGGTGCCGGCCGTGGCGTGGCAGCCGGCGGTATCGGTGCCGGCGGCGGGACGGCGAGCGAGGGTGCCGCCCGGGCGCTTGCCGCCGGGAAGGGCACCGGAACCGGTTTGCCCGGCGGTGCGGCAGCCGCCGCGGCGGAGTCGGCGGCCAAGAACACCACCGCGGGTGCTCGTGGTGCCGGTATGGGGGGCATCGGCCCGGCCGGGGCCGGCCGCGCCAAGGGCGACGAGGACCAAGAACACCAGCGTGCCGCATACCTGCAGGAGAACGACCCCGACGAGGTGTTCATCGGGGATCTTGGCAAGACCGCGCCGCCGGTGATCGGGGAGTGAGACCCGGCAGGGTGGACGTCCGCCTCGGCACGCTAGCCGGCGTCGTCGAGCGGGAACGCCTCGGGTCGCTGCACCCCGTCCTGCAGCCTGAGCCGCTGTGGATTCCGGAAAGTGAGAAGCAGTCCGCCGAAGCCGGCATCGACAGGGCCCTCGCGGAGGCCGGCCTTGTCGACGGGCGCGGCCGGGTGGATGCCGACTTCCTCGACTGGCTGCCCCTTCTCACCAGCGCCTCGCTCGAGTACTACGGCTGGATCTCGCATGGCGAGGACACCTGGGGTGTGCTTGCCGTTTCCCGCGGGGTGCAGGGTCTGCTCGCCGTCCGCAGCGGCGACTGGGTCGCGTTGGCACCGGTGAGCCGCAACCGGCTCGCCGACACCTTCGCCGAGCAGTTGCCGGAGCTCGTCCCGGGTGGCGGTACCGAATGGTCGGTGCGGGTCATCGACCTGGAAGAAGCCGCGCGACGCGGTGGCAAGGACCGCGCGCTGCCCGCCGAGGTGCAGGAGATCGTCAAGGTCGTGCAGCGCCCGGTCACCGGTGGCGGCGAGCTGTACGTCGCCGAGCGCGACGAACTGGGCCGCTATGTCCGGCTGCGTTCACCACTGCACTATGTGGACACTGACTGGGGCAGGTATCTCAACTACACAACGGGAACCGGCCTGGAAGCCGAGGTGCACATCGCGCCAGCTGGCCCGTCAGCCATCGCCGCGGCGCTGGAGAAGCTGCGCGGATCGCTGGACCGCTAACCGCGCCGGACCAGTTCGAAGCAGAGCACCGCGGCCGCGGCGGACACGTTCAGCGACTCGACCTCGCCCCGCATCGGGATGGCCAGCCATTCGGCGACGTACTGCGCGACCTCGGCACTGACGCCCTGCGACTCGCCGCCCAGCACGAACGCCGCCCGCGCAGGTAGCTCCGCATCGAACACCGACCGTGCGCCCGACGCCCCGAGCGCGTACACCGCGTAGCCGGCCTCGGTGAGCTGCTCGACAGCTTCCACCGCGCTCCCGCACCGCAGCACCGGCGCCCGGAACGCCACCCCGGCTGACGCCTTCACGACCAGCGGGTCCAGCGCGGCGACACCCCGCCGCGGGACCACCACCCCACCAACGCCTGCGGCCGTTGCCGTGCGCAGGATCATGCCGACATTCGCCGGCGTGGTGATGCCATCCAGCACCAGCACCCGCGAGGGCGGGCGCTGGGCCGCCAGCGCGCTGCTCAACGGCCGCATCCGCGGCGCGACGACATCCGCCAGCACGCCCTGGTCCTGCTTGCCGTTACCCGCCAGAACCTTCACCCGATGCGCGCTGGCCCGCTGGACGGGTACCCCTGCGGCCTTCGCCGCGCGCTGGATCTCGGCCACGGCAGGGCCGCGGGCAACGTCGGCCAGTATCACTTTGTCGACCTGGAGCTGCGGGTCGCCGAGTGCCTCGAGCACCGGTTTGCGCCCGTAGACGGTCAGGAAGCGGTCCTTCGGGGACACCGCGGTCTCGTCACCCACGGCGGTAAGTGTCCCACCTGTGTCAGGATCTCCTTATGCCCGACCGTCTCTCCGCGCTGGACGCCTCGTTCCTGTACGTGGAGGAACCCGCCACCCCGATGCATGTCGGGAGCGTGGCGGTCTTCGATCGGCCGAGCGAGCGTTTCCAGTACCGCAAGCTCCTGGCGCTGATCCAGCATCGGCTTGGCTACCTGCCGCGCTACCGGCAGCGCGTACTGCCCGTGCCCGGTCATCTCGCCAGACCGGTGTGGGTCGACGACGCCGACTTCGACCTGAACTACCACGTGCGGCGCTCCGCGCTACCCGGCCCCGGCAGCGATGCTCAGCTGTTCGAGCTCGTGGCCAGGCTCATGGCGCGCCCGCTCGACCTGGAGCGCCCGCTGTGGGAGGTCTACTTCGTCGAGGGCCTCGTGGGAGATCGGGTCGCGCTCATCACCAAGACCCACCAGGCGATGGTCGACGGCGTCGGCACCATCGACATCGGCCAGCTGATCCTCGACGCCGCCCCCGCCGAGCGCGAGCTCGACCACGACACGTGGATGCCGCGCCGGTCGCCCAACCGCAGCCAACTGGTGCTGGACGCGATCGGCGAAGCCGTACAGCGGCCGGGGGAACTCGTGGAGACCGCGTGCTCGGCGGTCAGGGACGTGGTCGCCACCGCGGGGAAGGCGGTGACCGCCGTCGGCGGGGTGGCCTCTGCGCTGCTCTCCGCCGCGCGGCCGGCCCCATCCAGCCCGCTGAACCGCCCTGTCTCCGGTGGCCGGATGTTCGCCGGCATCCGGACGAACCTCGCCGACTACCGTGCGATCAGAAGCCGGCACGGCTGTACCGTCAACGATGCTGTCTTCGCGGTGCTCACGGGCGCGTTACGGGCGTGGCTCTCCTCGCGCGACGAGACGCTGACAGCGCGGTCGACGGTCCGCGCGCTCGTGCCGCTTGCGGTGCTCGAACCCGGCACCGCCGAGTTCTCCACGGCCGGCCTTGTGAACAACCGCGTCGAGCCGCACCTGGTCGACCTGCCGGTCGGCGAGGCCGATCCCGTGCTGCGCCTGCAGCACGTCGCCCACACCATGGCCGAGCAGATCGACTCGGAACGCACGGTGGCCGCACGAGCGATGCTCAAGGTCGGTGGTTTCGCGCCGGCGACCATGCATTCGCTGGCCGCCCGTGCCGCCGGCTCGTTCTCCGGGCACTTCTTCAACGTGCTCATCGCCAACTCGCCCGGCCCGCAGGAGCCCCGCTATGCCGGCCCGGCGAAGATGTCGGCGATCTACCCGGTGATGCCACTCGCGCGCAGCCAGGCGCTCGCGATCGGCGTAACGTCCTATCACGGTGGTGTCTATTTCGGACTGAACGGCGACCGGAAGGCGTTGTTCGATGTCAACGTCCTCGCAGAGATGATCGAAGAAGCTCTGGAGGAACTGAAGGGGACTGAGTGGTGAGGGTCTACCTGCCTGCGACCGTCGGCATGCTGCGACAACTCGTCACGGACGGCAAGTTCCGTCCGTTGGGAGGGACGGGCTTCGCGCTCACTCCCGCACTGCGTGAGTCCTACGTCAGCGGCTCGACGGAGGAACTGGAGTACACCGCGCTCCTGGATGCCTCGCGTGCGTCACTGCGTCTGCTCGCGGGGCACGAGGCCGAGGAGAAGGAGCTGCCCCGGCGGGTCGTGGTGGCCGCCGATGTCGATGACGTCACGCTGCGCCCCGACCTCGACCATGCGGTCGTCAAGGTGGCCGGTCCCGTCGCGCTCGACGACATCGCGGCGGTCCACGTCGATGCCGCGGAGGCGGAACAGGCGGTGCTGGCGGCATCGGCGGTGATCGACGCTGCCGACCTCGGAGATCCCGATGCGGAGTTCACCCTCGGTGACGTCGAGGATCACGAGCTGGCCTGGTACGCCCCGCAAGAACTGCCCTTCCTGCTAGAGCTCATGTAACCATGAGATCAGTACCGCCCACGATGTGGAAACGGGGAGGCGAGACTGACCATGGACGCCGTCACATCCGTTCCGGTACCAGCGAACGAGCCGGTGCGAACGTACGCGCCGCGCACTGCCGAGCGTGCCTCGCTGCAACGCAAACTGGCCGAGCTGCAGGGCGCCGAACACGAGCTCACCCAGACCATCGGCGGGCGGCGCCGGCTGGCCGGCGGTGAGCCGTTCGACGTCGTGCAGCCGCACGATCACGGTCACGTCCTGGGTGTCAGCGCGCAGGCGACCCCCGAGGACGTCGCCGCGGCGGTGCGGTCGGCGAAGGCCGCCGCGCGCCCGTGGAGCGAGCTGCCCTTCGACGAGCGTGCCGCCGTGTTCCTCAAAGCCGCCGATCTGCTCGCGGGCCCGTACCGGGACATGATCAACGCCGCGACGATGCTCGGCCAGTCGAAGTCGGTGCAGCAGGCCGAGATCGACGCGGCCTGCGAGCTGATCGACTTCCTCCGGTTCAACGTGAGCTACGCGCGGCGGATCCTTGCCGAGCAGCCCAACTCGGTGCCGGGTGCGTGGAACCGCATGGAGTACCGGCCGCTGGACGGGTTCGTCGTTGCCATCACGCCGTTCAACTTCACTGCCATTGCGGGCAACCTGCCCAGCGCGCCAGCGATCATGGGCAACACGGTTGTGTGGAAGCCCACGCCGGCCCAGCAACTGGCCGCGCACTACACGATGCAGGCGTTCGAGGAGGCGGGCCTGCCGCCCGGCGTCATCAACATGGTGACCGGGGACGGGCAGGCGGTCAGCCAGGTCGCGCTCGCCGATCCCGGCTTCGCCGGACTGCATTTCACCGGTTCCGCCGCGACCTTCAAGCTACTGTGGCGCGCTATCGCCGAGCATCTGGACAGCTACGCCTGCTACCCGCGGATCGTCGGCGAGACCGGCGGCAAGGACTTCGTTGTCGCGCACGCGTCGGCGAACCCGGACAAGCTGGTGTCCGCGCTCGTCCGTGGCGCGTTCGAGTACCAGGGACAGAAGTGCTCGGCGGTCTCGCGGGCGTACCTGCCGCACTCGCTGTGGAACGCGGGGCTGCGGGAGCGGCTGGTCGACGTGACACGGACCGTGCGCTACGGCGACATCACCGACTTCTCGCTGTTCGGCGGCGCGGTGATCAACGCGAAGGCCTTCGGCCGGCACCGCGAGCTGCTGTCGAGCGTGGACGGTGATCCAGCGCTGGAGGTGCTCGTGGGCGGTGGGTGCGACGACAAGGTCGGCTACTTCGTCGAGCCGACCGTGCTGGTCACCGACGATCCGGCGCACAAGGTGCTCTCGACCGAGTACTTCGGTCCGATCCTCGCGGTGCACGTCTATCCGGACGGCGAGTACGAGCAGGTGCTGGAGCTGGTGGACACGAGTGCGCCGTACGCGCTGACCGGTGCCGTGTTCGCCGACGACCGTACCGCGATCCGGCAGGCGCACCGGGCGCTGCGGTTCGCCGCTGGCAACTTCTACGTCAACGACAAGCCGACCGGTTCCATTGTGGGTCAGCAGCCGTTCGGCGGATCACGGGCGTCGGGCACGAACGACAAGGCGGGCTCGATGTTCAACCTGCTGCGCTGGACGAGCCCGCGTTCGATCAAGGAGACGTTCGACGCGCCCGAGTCGATTGCCTACCCCCACATGGAGTAACAAAAGGTCCCCCAAGGCCACCTTGGTTGCGCCCACCCGTCTCCCACCACCGCCCAAACGGAGACGCTTCGCGTCGCGGTGTTTGACAGCTGCAACCAAGGTGGCCTTGGGGGACAAAAGTCAGCCCGTCAGTTGGAGGGCAGCTCGCCGACCTGGTCGGCCGGCGGCGCTTCGACGTTGACCGGGGCGCCCCAGTCGGTGTACTTCATGACCATCTCGCCGCTCTGGCCCGGAGCGCCGGCGGCCTCCATGACCTTCGACATCTCCAGCTTGATCTGCACGGGGAGGTTGTCGCTGGTGAGCCACAGCTCCATCGGCACTGTGCCGACCTCGCTCGCCAGCTGCTGCGCCTGCTCCGCGGTCAGGCCTGAGGAAGCGCCCATGTCGTCGGCGATCTTGGCGAAGTCCAGCTCGATCGTGTAGTGGGTGACGTCCTGGCCGTCCAGGTTGGTCTGCTCACTGTTGACGATCTTGCCCGCCTTCTGGATGTACTCCAGCGTCTTGGCCGGGTCGCTCTGCTCCGCCATCTGGTCGAACGAGCTGCCCATCTGCTGCGACAGGGGGTCGGAGCCGTCGGCGGAGATCTTCACCCACGCCTTGCCGCCCATCTGGGACGACATCGCGTCGGGCAGCTTCATGTACATGGTCTGGTCGACCATCCGTATCTCCATGGACTGGCCTGCCACGTCCATGGTCATCGACATGGCGGTGTCGGCGCCGTCGTAGAGCGCCTCACCGCTGGCCGACAGCTGCATGCCGGCCATGTTCATATCCATCTGGAACTTGGACGACTTGCTCTTCGACGTCCCCTCCGAGGCGGCTTGGAACAGCGCCTGCGGGTCACTGAACATTCCGCTGAACGAGCCGTCACTGCCTGCGTTGTCTTCGCTGCCGCACGCGGTGAGGGCGAGGACCAGTGCCAAACCGCTGGCCGCCGTGGCCGTCTTGCGCATGAAAATCCCCTCGTAGTTCGTTGAGTCAGGCGGGTCGGGACCGCATGAGTCGGACGGTTGGACGCCGCCCAGGGTTCCACGGCCGCGTCGGGGGCTTCACGGCGGCTTCACAAAACATCAAGGCCCGCACGTGACGCCAGTAGCCGCCGCAGCGACGCGAGCCGTCCCGGCCGCGCCTCGCCGGATTTCACGACATCGTCGAGCGCGCAGTCGGGATCCTCAGGGGGACCGAGGTGCCCGCAGCCCGACGGGCACTCCTCGGCGGCCTCGGCGAACTCGGGAAACGCCAGCACGATGTCGTCCGGGTTCACGTGTGCGAGCCCGAACGAGCGCACGCCCGGCGTGTCGATCACCCAGCCGCCGCTGGGCAGCGGCAGCGCCACGGCACTGACCGACGTGTGCCTGCCCTTGCCGATCGCGCTGACCTCGCCGGTGGCCAGCCCGGCATCGGGGAGGAGCCGGTTGACCAGCGTCGACTTGCCGACGCCGGAGTGGCCGACCAGCGCCGAGACCCGCCCGGCCAGCCGGTCTCGCAGCTCGGTGGGCTCCTCGTCGTGGCGGGTGACGATTGCCGGCACCGCCAGGTCGGCGTAGGAGGCGAGCAGCTCACCAGGATCGGCGAGGTCGGATTTCGTGAGACACAACACCGGTTGCAGGCCGCCGCTGTAACAGGCGACGAGGCACCGGTCGATGAAGCCGGTGCGCGGCGGCGGATCAGCCAGCGAGGTCACGATCAACAGCTGCTCGGCATTGGCCACCACGACCCGCTCATAGGGATCGGTGTCGTCGGCGGTGCGGCGCAACACGCTCGTGCGTTCGTCGACGCGGACGATCCTGGCCAGGCTGTCCGGCCGGCCGCTGACATCCCCGACGAGATCGACCCGGTCACCGACGACGATGGGTGTGCGCCCCAGCTCCCTGGCGCGCATGGCGGTGACGGCACGCTCCGGATCGGCATCGACCGCGCACGTCCAGCGTCCCCGGTCCTTCGCCGTGACCATGGCAGGGGAGGCGTCGGCATGTGCCGGACGGCGTTTGCTCCGAGGCCGGGTTCCCTTGCCGGGGCGCACCCGGACGTCACTCTCGTCGAGCCTGCGCCAGTCGCTGCGGGCCAAACCGTCACCCTCCTGTCGTGGTTACCAGCAATGATGATCCCCCATGGTGCTCGCCACGGCCCAGCAACCGTGCCACGATGACGCTTGACAGCCACAACACAGGGAGACCGATGCCATGTGCGGCCGATACGCCGCCACCAAGGACCCGGCCACGCTGATGAAGGAGTTCGACGCGGTTGACGGCACCGAAGGCAAGGCGCCCGCGGAGAACTACAACGTTGCGCCGACCAAGAACATCGTCAGCGTAGTGGAGCGGCATCCTCGTGACGAGGACGGCAACGTGGTCGAGGAGGAGCCGCCGGTCCGCAGCCTACGGGTCATGCGCTGGGGGCTCGTGCCGTTCTGGGCCAAGGACGCCGCCATCGGCAGCCGGATGATCAACACGCGTGCGGAGACCGCGAAGGAGAAGCCGGCCTTCCGTAAGGCGCTCGTGCGGCGCCGCTGCATCATCCCGGCCGACGGCTGGTACGAGTGGCGGGCGGTCGAGGGCACCGGCAAGAAGGCGCCGAAGGAGCCCTTCTACATGACCACGCGAGACGGCTCGTCGCTCGCCTTCGCCGGCATCTGGGAGACCTGGCGCGACCCCAAGGGCGAGCCGGATTCGCCGCCGCTGATCACCTGCTCGGTGATCACCACTGACGCCGTGGGCCAGCTTGCCGGTATCCACGACCGCATGCCGCTGGTCCTGCTGCCGCAACGCTGGCAGGCCTGGCTCGACCCCGATCGCGCCGACGCCACCGAACTGCTGGCCCCGCCGCCGCTGGACTGGGCCGACTCGCTGGAGCTGCGGCCGGTGTCGACCAAGGTCAACAGTGTCCGGAACAACGGTCCTGAGCTCGTCGAACGGGCCGAGGCGGAGGCGGCCGACCTGGACAATGCACTGTTCGACCTACCGAATCCCCAGTGACCAGCAAGAAGATCGACACTCCGCACGGCCCGGCACGGGCTGAGCTGCACTGCGCCGAGGAAGGGTCGGCGGGGTTGCTGCTCGGGCACGGCGCCGGCGGCGGTATCGAGGCGGCAGACCTGGTCGCGGTCACCCGCTCGGCACGCGAGGCCGGCCTGCACGTGGCACTGGTCGAACAGCCCTACCGGGTGGCAGGCCGTCGCGCTCCGGCACCGGCGAAGCAACTCGACGCTGCCTGGCTCGCCGTGGTCGACGAGCTCGCCGATACCTGGTTCGCGGACCTGCCACTGGTGTTCGGTGGCAGGTCGTCCGGAGCCAGGGTCGCCTGCCGCACCGCGGCGCAGGGCCAAGCCGTCGCGGTGCTCTGTCTCGCCTTCCCGGTGCATCCGCCTGGCAAGCCGGAGCGGACCCGGCAGTCCGAACTGGACGGCGTCGACGTGCCGACGCTGGTCGTGCAGGGGGAGCGGGACCCGTTCGGCAGACCGGAACCGGGCCCGCACCACGAGATCGTGGTCGTGCCGGGCGACCACAGCCTGAAGGCCGGCCTCGACGAGGTGTTCCGTGCCACGTCCGAGTGGCTGTCGAGGGTGCTGCGGCCGCTCGAGCCCTGAAAGCGTCGCTAGCCGGCGATCGCGGCGACTGTCGCGCCGGTGAGTCGCACCAGATCGGCAGGGGGGAGCTCGATCTCGAGGCCGCGCCTGCCACCGGAGCACAGCACCGTCCCGAACTGCTCCGCCGAGACGTCCACCACGACGGGCAGCCTGCTGCGCTGGCCGAGCGGTGAGATACCACCCAGGACGTAGCCGGTGGCACGCTGTGCCGCCCCCGCGTCCGCCATCCTGGCCTTCTTGCCACCGGCGGCCGCGGCCAGCTTCTTGAGATCCAGCTGGCCGGTCACCGGCACCACACCGACGGTCAGCGTGCCGTCGACCTCGGCGACGAGCGTCTTGAACACCCGCGCCGGCTCCACGCCGAGCGCCTCGGCGGCCTCGGTGCCGTAGGACTCATGGCGCGGATCGTGCTCGTAGGTGTGCACGGTGTGCGCGATCTTCCGCTTGGTGAGCAACACGGTCGCGGGAGTGCCTTTACCAGCCACAGAGGCGGATATTAGCGGGGGCACGGAATGTGCGCGTCGCCTCGGGCGTTGCACCCGGTGTGCCGACCACTCTGACCAGAAGCGTTCGCCGCAGCCGCGTATCCTCGGAGCTGACCCACGCGCCGTCGAGCGCGGGTACCACCCGCCGGCGCGGTCGCGCCGATCTGGAAGGGAACGGTTTGCCGAGCACGGAGAACTCCGCGGACACCACCCCGGTCGAGACCGAGAACGAGCAACAGCGTGCCGAGCGTTTCGAACGCGAGGCCATGCCGCTGCTGGACCAGCTGTACTCTGCCGCCTTGCGGATGACCCGTAACCCGGCCGACGCCGAGGACCTGGTTCAGGAGACGTACCTCAAGGCGTATGCGGCGTTCTCGTCGTTCAAGAAGGGCACGAACCTCAAGGCCTGGCTGTACCGCATTCTGACGAACACCTACATCAACGGCTACCGCAAGCGACAGCGCCAGCCAGTCCAGCAGCCGACGGAGGAGATCACCGACTGGCAGCTGGCACAGGCCGAGAGCCACACCTCGAGGGGCCTGCGCTCCGCCGAGGTCGAGGCCATGGACAACCTGCCTGACACCGACGTGAAGGCGGCTCTGCAGCAGCTGCCGGAGGAGTTCCGGCTCGCCGTGTACCTTGCCGATGTCGAGGGCTTCGCCTACAAGGAAATCGCTGAGATCATGGATACCCCGATCGGCACTGTGATGTCGCGACTTCACCGCGGTCGTAGCCAGCTGCGTAGCCTGCTCGCCGACGTCGCCAGGGAGCGTGGGTTCATCCGCACCGCAGCGCAGGAGGTGGCGGGCCGATGAACATGTGCGGCGGCAGCGGAAAGCCCGACGACGTGAACTGCGACGAGGCACTCGCCGAGATCTTCCTGCTCCTCGACAGGGAGTGCAGCGCCGAGCGTGATGCCGAGTTGCGCAAGCACATCGAGGACTGCCCGCCGTGCCTCGAGGAGTACGGCATCGATGAGCAGCTCAAGCAGCTGCTCGCCCGCAAATGCGGCGGCGACCATGCGCCAGCCGAGCTCAAGAGCAGGCTGCGGGCCTCGATCCGTAAGACCGTCGAGGAGCGTGGTGGTCTGCGGTTCGCCAGGGCCCAGCTGGAGATCGAACAGGTCTCGGAGGTCCGCGACCAGTTGTCCTGACAAGGCATGAACGCAAAACGGCCCCGGGAGTCCCGGGGCCGTTCGCTCGCCACGTCAGGCGTTGGGCTTCTTGCCGTGGTTCGCGCCGTTCTTCTTCCGGGAGCGGCGCTTCCGGGCACGCTTCGACATGTTCACTCCTCCATGACTTGCTCCGCCTAGTGTGGCATGCGGGCGTGACGCTGCCCGCCTGAGGTGTGCCGACGACGCCGCCTCTGGTTACATGGCGCTGAACGGCGTGCCACCCGGCGCGCCGTGACCGGGAACGATCTGCGGTGGTCGAATAAACGATGTCCACGCTATCCGAGCTGCTCGCCGAGAACACTGGGCTGCCGGGGGAGGCGGTCGACCATCTGCAGCTGGTCGTCGCCGAATGGCAACTGCTCGCCGACCTGTCCTTCGCGGACTTCCTGATGTGGGTTCCGGTGGCCGAAGGCGACGGCGACTTCGTCTGCGTGTCCCAGGTACGGCCGACGACGGGGCCCACGGCACATCCGGAGGATGTCGTCGGTACCCGGTTCACCACAGCTGAGCACCCGCAGCTGGCCAGGGCGCTGCGCGAGGCGAGGCTCTGCCGGGAAGAGGAGCCGCACTGGTACCGCGACCTGCCGATGCGCAGGGAGGCGGTGCCGGTGACGTTCGGCGACCGGGTCATCGCGGTGCTGAGCCGCGAGACCAACCTCGCGTCGCCACGTGTGCCGAGCCCGCTGGAGATCGCCTACCTCGGCAGTGCGGCGGATTTGTGCCAGATGATCGCCGACGGCACGTTCCCGAGCCCGGACGGCGGCACGGACGTCCACACGAGCCCGCGCGTCGGTGACGGGCTGATCCGGCTCGACCAGAGCGGCACCGTGGTCTTCGCCAGCCCCAACGGCCAGTCCGCCTATCACCGCATGGGCTACGAATCGGATCTGATCGGCACCCGCCTCGCGCCGCTGACGAGGTCGCTCATCCGCGACCCCTTCGATGCCACCGACGTATCGCACCGCATCCTGGACGCCCTCGACGGCAAGCCCGGCAGCCGTACCGAGGTGGAGTCGCGGCGTGGCGCCGTCGTGCTGTTCCGGGCGTTGCCGTTGCGGCCTGCTGGGCGTGCGGCGGGCGCTCTCGTGCTTGCCCGTGACGTCACCGAGGTGAAGCGTCGTGACCGGGCCCTGTTGTCCAAGGACGCGACGATCCGGGAGATCCACCACCGGGTCAAGAACAACCTGCAGACCGTGGCGGCGCTGCTGCGGCTGCAGTCCCGGCGCACGCAGAGCGCAGAGGCCCGGCAGGCGCTGAGCGAATCGGTGCGGCGGGTGTCCTCGATCGCGATGGTGCACGAGGCGCTGTCGATGTCGGTCGATGAGCGAGTGGACCTGGACAAGCTGTTCGACAACGTGCTGCCGATGGTCGGCGAGGTGGCAACGGCCGAATCGCAGGTGAAGCTGACGCGGTCCGGTTCCTTCGGCGTTGTGGTGGCCGAGATCGCGACACCGCTGGTGATGGTCGTCGCGGAGTTGGTGCAGAACGCGGTGGAGCACGCGTTCCCGTCAGGGCGGGCCGGCAGGGGCGAGATCGCGGTGGCGAGGTCAGCTGGCTGGCTCGACGTCATCGTGCGTGACGACGGCAAGGGCCTACCCGCCGGATTCTCGCTGGAGCGTGCGGACGGTCTCGGCCTGCAGATCGCGCGGACCCTCGTCGAATCGGAGCTGCGCGGCTCGCTGTCATTGCGCTCGGTCAAATCCGGCGGCACAGAAGCCGCTTTGCGCATTCCGCTCAGCCGTCGCGTTTAGCGAGTGTTGTGAAGTGGCTTGGAAAAGCATGAGGGCCAGCACCCTTGCGGGATGCCGGCCCTCAGACCTTTCGCCTCGGCCCCCAGCGCGTTCCGCGCATTACCAGGCAAAAGGCAATCGTCGTGGGGATCAGAAGTTGCTACGCGTGCCGATTTGCGCGCGGCGACGCTTGAGCGCGCGCCGCTCGTCCTCGCTCATGCCGCCCCACACGCCGGCGTCCTGACCGCTGGCCAATGCCCAGGCCAGGCAGTCGGAGGCGACGGTGCAACGGTGGCACACGGCCTTCGCCGCGGTGATCTGCGACAGAGCAGGACCGCTGGTCCCCACGGGGAAGAACAGTTCCGGGTCCTCGTCTCGGCAGGCCGCGCGGTGGCGCCAGTCCATTTCCTTGAGCTCCTTATTATTGGCGCGTCGTCCCGCGCCACAGTCGTCATGGCGGTCGTTTTCTTGGGGTGCTTGTGAATGCTTTCACGAAGCATCGAGTTCGACAAGGGTTTTCTGGAGATCGGTGAGTCAGCTCACCCGGCCGAGCGACTAGCCTGACCTGCGACTTTGCGCTCCCCGCGGCCCCAGCTTTCGCGGAACGGTGCGGTGAGTGGAGCTTCTCCGTCGCTGAACGGCAACATGGAGTTTGCCGGAGGCGATCAGTTAGTGCTGTTGACCGACAGCGACCGTTCAGATCGCCACGGTGAGCGCGCGGGGAACACTCATGAACTCCACGCGGGTTTGCCGCCCGACCAGATCTCCGTCGACCTGCAAGCTTACCGGTTCTTCTGCGGTCACGCCGATGATTGGCAGGTCGTCGTGCCGCAACAGCTGCTTGCCGCGGTGCTTGCTCCGAGTGCGCAGAGACTGCCGGACGTGCCGCAGCACGGCGACCGCACCCATCTCGCGCAACGCGAAGAGCCCGAGCCCCGTGTCGAATGAGCACTCGGTGTTGAGATGCACCGGCCGGGCGCCCAGATAGCTCCACGGGTCGGTGTTGGACACGAACACCGTGCGCACCTGCGCGGGTTCCGCGCCGGGTGTCTGGACGGTCAGCTGTGGCCTGCCGTGCGGCGGGCGCAGGTAACAGGCGAGGGCAGTCCGCATGTACAGCGACGGGCCCGTGTGCTTGCCGCGGCGCTTTTCGACCTCGCCGACCACGTCGGCGTCCCAGCCGAGGCCCGCGTTGAAGGTGAACCAGCGGTCGCCTGCCAGCCCGAGGCCGACCTGCCTGCTGCGCCCCTCTTCGAGCGCGCGCAGCAGCTCGTATGTCGCCTCTACCGGGTCAGCAGGAAGGCCGAGGGCACGCGCGAAGACATTCGCCGACCCGCCAGGAACGACGCCCAGCATCGGCACGGGCCCGTACTTGCCCGGCTTTCCATCGGTGTCGGCCAGCAGGCCGTTGACGACCTCGTTGACCGTGCCGTCGCCACCATGCGCGACCACCAGGTCGTACTCGTCGCGTGCGGCGGCACGGGCCATGGCCATCGCGTGGCCGCGGTAGTCCGTCTCGACGACGTCGAGTTTCACCTCGCTGGCCAGCGCGTGCGCCAGCACGTCCCGCCCGCCGGGCGTCGTCGCTGTGGCTTGGGGGTTCACGATGAGGACTGCGCGCACTACCGCAGAGTAAGTGAGTTCGCAGCCACCTCGACCCGGTTGGCCCAAGCAATCGTGCGAATCTCGTCACTGCGTTGTCCTGCTGCGGGTGGCTGTCCTCCGTTCCGCCGAACGACCACGCCACCGGCCCGACTGCGCGGGCCGGCGCCCTGCCTGCCGCCCGGACTGCGTGGCCGGGCGCGCTTCCGATCACCGTGACGAGTGCACCCCGGCCGACCGCCGGCTCATCGACGACAACCCAGATCTTTGCCCGTGCGCCCGCCGCCCGAAAACGGCCGACCGGGTGGCATACCATCGAAAGTGTTCACGCACGGTCACAGACGGGAAGGTCAGCCCGTGGCGCTCGCCGACAAGATCTCCCCCGCCCCGCGCGAGGTACGCATCGCAGGCGCGATCACCGCACTGCCCGGGCTCGCCCTGCTGGCGATCGGCGTCGTCCTGGCTGTCGCCTACCTCGGGGAGGCCCCGGAGGGCCGCAACAACATCTACGCCGAGGTCGGCTACTACCTCGTGTTGGGTGCCGGCGTGCTGGCCTGTGCGATCGGACTG
Organism: Saccharomonospora sp. NPDC046836; assembly: GCF_040645195.1. Classification (NCBI taxonomy): domain Bacteria; kingdom Bacillati; phylum Actinomycetota; class Actinomycetes; order Pseudonocardiales; family Pseudonocardiaceae; genus Saccharomonospora; species Saccharomonospora sp. NPDC046836. Next base: position 368,992 of record NZ_JBEYXW010000003.1, on the reverse strand, counting down.
CTGCTCGGCAAGACGTGGGCCCGTTCGCCTGCGCTCGTCGTGGGGCTGGTGCTCGCCGGCATCGGCTGGTACGCCACCGGCCCATCCCATCAACCCGGTTACGGCGTGCCCATCATGATCGCGGGCGCGCTCGTCGTCGTCCTGCTGTTCCGCAGGCCGTCGCGGGCCTGGGTGCTGGGTCAGCGTGAGGGCGAGTCGGAGGAGGAGGCCGCCCGGCGCGGCGGCGCCGAGGGGCGTGCCGCCGACCGCGAGCACCGCGAACACGACGAAGGCTAGGTCAGCCGGGTCGTTGGTCGTGGTCGGTGGCACCGGTCGCGGTGCGGCGGAACTCGCTCGGGTTGGCGCCTCGGACCCGTTTGAACGCTGCGCTGAACCCGAACGGGTCGGCGTAACCCACGGCGCGGGCAATGTCCGCGACGGTTGCGGCCTGCTGAGCGACCAGTAGGTCTGCCGCCAGCGTCATGCGCCAGCGGGTGAGGTAGGTCAGCGGCGGTTCGCCGACCAGGTCGGCGAACCGCTTGGCCAGCGTCGAACGCGACACTCCGGTGTGCTCGGCCAGCGCGGCGACCGTCCATGGTGCCGCCGGTTCGGCGTGCAGCAGGCGCAGCGCGTCGCCGACCACCGGGTCCCGCTGGGCGGCCCACCAGGCCGGGGGCTCGCCGCCGGGCCGGTCGAACCACTCGCGCAGCGTGCAGACCAGCATCCAGTCCAGCAGCCGGTCGAGTACCACCTGCTGCCCCGGCGTGTCGACGGTGACCTCGGCGGCGAGGTGGTCCAGGACGGCGTCAGCCGTGCCCCCGCCGTCCACCCGCAGCACGACGGGCAGCGCGTCCAGCAGGCGGCGGCTGATCTCGCCGCGCACTGGATAGGCGCCGACGATCAGGGTTGTCGCAGCAGAGCCGACACTGCCGTCACCGGCGTCCCCGCCGCGGTCGTTCCAGCCGCGCCGGTGCCGGGTCCCGCCCTGCTCGGGCGTCGCGCAGTGCTCGCCGTACGCGATCGGCTCGGCCCGGGTGCCGACCTCGTCGACGAAGGTGAACGTCGCGGGGCCGCGCACGACGATCGTCTCGCGGGCGCGAAGCGGCTCGGGCGGACGGTGCTCCGGCACGATCCAGCCCGCCCCTGTGAGGACGGTGCACAGGGTCAGCGGCGCGCCGTCCACGAAGTTCAGTGCCCAGGGCGGGGACAGTGTCGAGCTGCCGAACAACGAGCCGTGGGCTCGCACCCCGCGGATCAGGTCGCTGAACACGTCCACCGCAGCGAGGTTAGACGAATACGCAGGCGATCCAGCTTCTTGCCTATGGGCTCGTCCGCTTTGGCCGTGTTCAATCGGCGTCATGAGCAACGGCACGCTGACCACCAAGGACCTCGAGTTCCTGCGACGCCCCCTGCACGGGTTCCTGTCCGTGGCCGCGGGGCCACTCCCGCCACAGCCCAGGCCGGTGTGGTTCGAGGTCACTGCCGAGGGCACGATCCAACTGTTCACGGCCCCGGACTCGCTCAAAGTGCGGCGCCTACGCCGCGACCCCCGCGCCTCGATCGTCGTCGCCGCCCCGGTGGGTGAACGCGAACGCTGGCTGTCCGTCGCCGGCCGCACCACGGTGGAACCCGACGGAGCACACGACCTGTGCGCCCGCCTGGCCGCGCGCTACTGGGACCTCGACGACCCGGCCCGCGCCGACGACCTCGCCGGGATCCTGGCCGCGGACTGGGTTCGTCTCGTCATCCACCCGGAGACCGTGAGTCGTTACGCGTACTGACCTCTCAGATCGTCGGGCTTGCTTCGGTGGCCAGTGCCCGCAGTGGCTCGTCGGTCAGCCTGTACACCGTCCATTCGTCCATCGGCTGGGCGCCGAGGGACTTGTAGAAGCCCACGGCGGGATTCCAGTTCAGCACCGACCATTCCAGCCGCGCGTACCCGTTGTGCACGCATTCCTCCGCCAGCGCGGCCAGCAGGGCCTTGCCGAGGCCGGAACCACGTAGTTCCGGGCGCACGTAGAGGTCCTCGAGGTAGATGCCGTGCACGCCGCGCCAGGTGGAGAAGTTCCGGAACCACAGTGTGAACCCCGCGATCTCGCCGTCCACCTCGGCGACGTGCCCGAACAGTGCGGGTGACTCGCCGAAGAGCGCGCTGTGCAGTTGCTCAGGGATGAGGTGGCATTCCTGAGGCGCCTTCTCGTACTCGGCCAGGTCGTGGACGAGTCGCACAACGGCGTCGACGTCGGTCTCGCGGACGCGGCGGATCCGGTGGTCCAAGGGGAACTCCTGTTTCAGGACGGTGGGACGTTGAGGTGCAGTATCTGCGGTTGCCCGCGCTCGTCGCCGAGCACGGTGACACTGGCGGGGTCGACCGCGAAATGCACACCCGCCGTGGCTGCGAGACCGAGCCAGCGGGCGATGAGCACACGGCTGAAGTGCCCATGGCCGACGAGCACGACGTTGCCGTTGGCCAGGGCGCCGCGGACGCGGGTGAGGAGTTCGTCGGCACGTGCGCTCACCTGGGCGGCGGACTCCCCGCCCGGTACCGCGTGGGACCAGATCGTCCAGCCGGGGACGGTCTGGCGGATCTGCTTGGTGGTCAGGCCCTCGTAGTCGCCGTAGTCCCATTCGGCCAGCTCCTCGGTGGCCTCGTCGACGTGCAGCCCCGCGAGCTCGGCCGTCCGCAGCGCGCGCACCCGCGGGCTGCTCAGTACCAGCGTCGGCGTGCCGTCGCGGTGCATGAGCGCATAGGTGCGCCCCGCGGCATGCGCCTGCCGCTCGCCGATCGCGGTGAGCGGCAGGTCGGTGCGGCCGGTGTGCCTGCCTGTCGCGGACCACTCGGTCTGGCCGTGGCGAAGGAGCAGGAGCGCATGCTGATCCACGGTTGTCGAATATAGCCGGGCGGCGCCTCGGTTACTGGAAGGTAATGTGCTCGTCCGTGACCGAACGGAACCCGGCTCACGCGTTGTGGCCGAAGGATCAGCCGGACGTGCGTAGCTTGCGGTAGTACGCCACGCAGTCGGCGTAGTTCGGCAGGAGGCCGCTGGCCTGCGCCTCTGCCAGTGTCGGCGCTGTGGAGTCCTTCTCGGACAGTGTGAACTCCAGCTCGGCGGGCCACGGCAGGCTCAGGTCCGGGTCCAGGGGCGTGATGCCGTGCTCGCCGGCCGGGTTGTACCCCGTCGAGCACAGGTACGCCATGGCGGTGTCGTCCTCGAGTGCGATGAAGCCGTGGCCGAGGCCCTCGGGTACGTACACCGCCCGGAAGTCCCGGCTGTCCAGCCGGACCGCGTCCCACTGGCCGAACGTGGGCGAGCCGACGCGCAGGTCCACGACGACGTCGAGCAGCGCGCCCCGCGGGCAGTAGACGTACTTGGCCTGGCCGGGCGGTATGTCGGCGAAATGGATGCCCCGGATCGTGCCGCGCCGGGACACGCTGTGGTTGGTCTGCGCGACCGTCAGCCGATGCCCGACGGCCTCCAGGAAGGCCCGCTCCTGAAACGGTGCGCTGAACAGCCCCCGTTGGTCGGGGAAGAGGCGGGGGGTGAACTCGTAGGCGTCTCGTACGGCCAGCTCGCGCACGTCCATGGCGGCAGCTTAGCCAGTCCATCCCAAGCCGGACGGACGTCTTGCTATTAGCCCTGTGACCAGCGGAAACTGTGAGATGAACCGCACCAGGGCGGCACGATGGGGCCGGAGCCTGTCACACTGGTCGGACCGCCGCGTCCGCGGCAGCAGCCTTGACCACGGGCCTTGACGGACACCTCGCCGGCCAGCCGCGCTACCGCGCCGCTTCGCATGGCAGAGGAGCCCTGACAACGGGGATCCCGTGCCGGCGATCCCCGAACTTCCAGCACTGGGAGATTGATGTGTCTCAAGCTCAGCTGAGCGACGAGGAGATCTTCGGCGGTCACGAGGGCGGCAAGCTCTCGGTGACCGCCACCCGACCCATCACACAGGCACGTGACCTGTCCATCGCGTACACGCCGGGGGTAGCGCAGGTCAGCCGTGCCATTGCGGACGACGCCGCGCTCGCGAAGCGCTACACCTGGGCCGACCGGCTGGTCGCGGTGGTCAGCGACGGCACGGCGGTACTCGGTCTCGGTGACATCGGCGCTAGTGCATCGCTGCCGGTGATGGAAGGCAAGTCGGTGCTGTTCAAGACATTCGGCGGGCTGGACTCGATCCCGCTGGTCCTCGACACCACCGACGTCGACGAGATCGTCGAGACGCTCGTGCGGCTGCGCCCATCGTTCGGTGCGGTGAACCTGGAGGACATCGCGGCGCCGCGGTGCTTCGAGCTCGAGGACAAGCTCAAGGCGGTGCTGGACTGCCCGGTCATGCACGACGACCAGCACGGCACCGCCATCGTGGTGCTCGCCGCGCTCCGCGGCGCCAACATGGTGCTGGACAAGGCGATCGGCGACCAGCGCGTCGTGATCTCGGGCGCCGGGGCAGCGGGTGTCGCCTGCACGCGGATCCTGCAGGCCGCGGGGGTCGGTGACGTCACGGTGCTCGACTCCAAGGGCATCATCCACGCGGGACGCGACGGGCTGAACCCGATCAAGGAACAGTTGGCTGCCACCACGAACTCGGCGGGCCTGCGTGGCGGCCTTGCTGATGCGCTGGCTGGTGCGGACGTGTTCATCGGGTTGTCCAGCGCCACCATCGACGAGCGCCTGCTGCCGACGATGGCCGGCGACGCGATCGTGTTCGCACTGTCCAATCCGGACCCCGAGGTGCACCCGGATGTCGCGGCGAAGTATGCCGCCATCGTGGCGACCGGGCGCAGCGACTTCCCGAACCAGATCAACAACGTGCTGGCGTTCCCGGGTGTGTTCCGCGGGGCGCTCGACGCCGGTGCGCGGTCGATCACGGAGAACATGAAGCTCGCCGCGGCCGACGCGATCGCCTCGGTGGCCGCCGACAAGCTGGCTGCCGACCACATCGTGCCGAGCCCGCTCGACCCCCGGGTCGCGGTCGAGGTGGCTGCGGCCGTCGCGAAGGCTGCTGAGTCGGACGGGGTTACTCGCTAAACGCCCTGCTCACCGGTCAGCTGCTTGCGGATCTCGGCGATGCGGTGCCGGGGCAGATCGATCAGCCGCAGGTCCGCGATGTCGCCTGGAGCGTCAGGGACGAGGTTGCCGATGCGGCCGTGTGCGCGGGTCCATACCGCGTGCACGGCCGCGTTCCCGGCCGGTACCGCGTCGGCGACGACCACGGCATGCTTGTTGTCGGGTGTGCTGCGCAGCAGGCGCAGCCGGTACTTCTCGCCCAGTAACCCGTGCAGCGCCTGCTGCGCAGCGGCGTTGCCGAGATCGGGATGGGAGTTGGGCACCAGCAGCGCGACCCGCTCGGCGTTCACCGCCAGCAGGACGCGCACCAGCCACGGCCCGGGGTCGGCACTGAGGTCGAGTGCGACCGCGGTGTCGGCCGGTGCCGTGCGCGGCCTGGTCCAGTCAGGACCCTGCACCTCGACTGTCCGCCCACCCTCGGCTGCTATCGCCACCAGCGCCTCGCGCAGCGCAGTGGGAGTCTCCCGTGCCTCGACCGACTGTGGGCCGTGGGTGTAGATCGTCTGTTTTTCCTTGCCCTTGCGGCCTTTGCGGGCACGTGCTGTCGGCTGGCACACGTACAGGTCGGCTGCGCTGCCGATGGCCTGCGCTCCGGCATAGCGATGGAATCCGGGCAGGATGGCCTCGAACGTGAGCCCCAGCCCGAGCAGCGCGCGCTGCACCTGGTGCCCGAGTGCGGGATGGCGCGGGCTGTAGCCGTAGGCGAGCAGCAGCCTGCCGTTCGGCGGGTCGGCAAGGCACTCGATGCCGCGGGCGGCGAACAGTCCCATGCCGTCGGCGGTGTAGGGCGGGTCGCTGAACACCACGTCGGCATTGCCTGCCACAGCCAGTGGCAGCCCGAACCGCAGGTCCGCGTGCACGGTGTGGATCGTGCGACCGCTGAGCCGGTCGAGGTACTCCAGGATCCGGTCGTCGACGTCCACGACGGTGAGCTGTGCCTCGGGGCGCAGCCGCCGTACCGCCAGCGACGTCAGATCGTGGTCGCCGACGAAGGTCAGGCGCGCCGTGCGCAGGTCGTACTGCTCGTCGAGCCAGCGCGCGCGGTCGACGACCGTCTGCGGGGTCGCCTGCACATGATCCAGCGCGGGCAGCGGCGGCGGCACCTCGCGGACGTACTTCGTCATCGTGGCCAGTAAGTCCGAAGCCGGCTCAGCCGGACCGCCTGCCAGCTCCCGGTACCGTTGCGTCGACTCCGGTCGCAGGCGCACGGTGGTGCCGGCGTGCTCGATGTCCGCGCCCAGCGCGGTCAGCAGTTCCTCGATGTCGCGGCGCGGTGCGGTGGTCGTGCGGACGAGGTCGTCGAACTCCTGCCAGCCCGCGCTCAGGAGTGCGATCGCGTGCTGCAGTGGCCGCGCCTGTACGCCCGAGGCGTGGCTGATGAGTTCTTCCACAAAAGGCAGCCTAGATGCTGGAACACCGTGCTCCTGCGGCAGATCTCGGCTACGGTCGGGCGAGCCCGTCCAGAGGGGAGCGGCATGGGAATCGAGTTCCGCGACGTCACGAAGAAGTACCCGGATGGCACGATCGCCGTCGACGGCCTGAGCCTGACGGTCGAGGACGGCACCATCACCGTCCTCGTAGGTCCGTCCGGCTGCGGCAAGACCACGTCGCTACGCATGATCAACCGAATGGTCGAGCCCACATCCGGCACGATTCTGCTGGACGGCAAGGACGTCCGTGATTCCGATGCGGCCCTGCTGCGCCGGGGAATCGGCTACGTCATCCAGCACGCCGGTTTGTTTCCACATCGGACAGTGCTGAGTAACGTCGCAACCGTACCGCTGCTGTCCGGTTGGGACCGTAGGAAGGCACGCACCAGAGCGGCCGAACTGTTGGAGATCGTCGGCCTGCCCGCGGAGCTCGGCGCCCGTTATCCCGCGCAGCTCTCCGGCGGGCAGCAGCAGCGCGTCGGCGTCGCCAGGGCACTCGCGGCAGACTCGCCGGTGCTGCTGATGGACGAACCGTTCTCCGCCGTCGATCCGGTGGTGCGCGAGGGTTTGCAGGACGAGCTGCTTCGGTTGCAGTCGCAGCTGGGCAAGACGATCGTGTTCGTCACGCACGACATCGACGAGGCGGTGCGGCTGGGCGACAAGGTGGCGGTGCTGCGCGTCGGCGGGCGGCTCGCCCAGTACGGCACGCCGTCGGAGGTACTGCGGCATCCGGTTGACGACTTCGTTTCCGGCTTCGTCGGCCGCGACCGGGGGTACCGCGGACTGTCCTTTGTCTCCGCCGCGGAGGTCCCGATCGACAAGGTGCCGACGGTCCGCGTCGGCAGCGTGCCCGATGCGGTGGACGAAGGGCAGTGGCGCCTCGCGGTCAACGAAGTCGGCGAACCGCGCGGCTGGCTACCACCTTCTTCCACAGTGGACGGAGAGCTGCGGGAGTCCGATCTGGTGGCGGGCGGCTCTCTCCACCACCAGGGCAACCCGATCCGCGGGGCGCTGGACGCGGCGCTGTCCTCGCCTGCCGGACTCGGCGTGGTCGTGGACGAGGCAGGGCGGGCGATCGGTGTCATGACCGCACGCCAGGTGCTCGACGTGATCGAGAACCATCCCCAGAGTGTGGGCGGCTCATGAGCTTTCTTGACGAGCTCGGCCGTTACCTCAGCAGTGCCAACAACCGCGAGCAGCTGCTGACCACTGTGGCCGAGCATTGCTACCTCGCGCTGGTGCCGCTCGTGCTCGGCGTGGTGCTCGCGATCGGAATCGGCTGGCTCACCAGAACCAGGCAGTCGTTACGCGGTGTGGTGCTGGTGCTGGGCAACCTCGTCTACACGGTTCCCTCGCTCGCGCTGTTCGTCGTCATTCCCAGCATCATCGGCACGAAGATCCTCGACAGCATCAACGTTGTCGTCGCGCTCACGCTCTACACGGCGGCGTTGCTACTGCGGCCGGTGCTCGACGCGCTGGATGCCGTTCCGTCGCATGTGGTCGCCTCCGCGACAGCGATGGGTTACCGCCCCGCGCGCCGGTTCTTCACGGTCGAGCTACCGCTGGCCGTACCCGTGCTGGCTGCGGGCGTCCGCGTCGCCTCGGTGAGCAACATCAGCCTCGTCAGCGTGGGTGCGCTGATCGGGGTCGGGGGACTCGGGGTGCTGTTCACCGACGGGTTCCAGCGGGAGTACTTCTCGCCGATCGTCATCGGCATCGTGCTGACCCTGCTGCTCGCACTCGTGGTGGACATGCTGCTCGTGCTGCTGCGGCGGGTGCTGACGCCATGGGATCGTGCGGCGGCTCCGGTGAAGGTGCAGGTGACCGCATGATCACCGAAATCGTCAACTGGTTCTCCGACTCCGCCAACTGGCAGGGTCCGGACGGTGTCCCGACCCGGCTGCTGGAGCACCTCGGCTACGTCGCGCTCGCCTTGGTGATCGCCGCGGCGATCGCGATACCGGTCGGCCTGTTCGTCGGGCACACGGGGAGTGGTGGGCTGCTGCTCGTCGGTGCGGGCAACGCCGTGCGCGCACTGCCAACGCTGGGCCTGGTGACGTTTTTGTTCCTGCTGTTCACCGACAGCACTGTCGCGGCGATCATCGGGCTGATCGTGCTGGCGGTACCGCCCATCCTCGCCGGCACCTATGCCGGGCTGCAGGCGGTGGACCGCTACGTCGTCGATGCCGCCGTCGGCGTGGGCATGCGTGGCTGGCAGCGGCTGTGGCAGGTCGAGGTACCGATCTCGCTGCCGCTGGTGATCGGAGGCGTCCGCAACGCCGTGCTGCAGCTCGTCGCGACGGCCGCGGTTGCCGCCTATGTCGGGCTGGGCGGGCTCGGCCGGTTCCTGCTCGACGGGCTGGCCATTCTCGACTACGGCGAGGTGGCTGCCGGTGCGGTGCTGACGGCGCTGCTCGCGATCGTGCTCGACGTCCTCCTCGCCACGGCCCAGCGCGTGCTGACACCCCGCGGGGTGCGGCTGGCGCAGGCAGACGTCCGCGGGGGCACGAAGGAGGTGGCCGCATGAGGCGGCGACTGCTCGGCTTGCTGGCAGTGGTGGGTCTGTTCGCGACCGCGTGTGGGAACCCGCTGGAAGGCGGTGCCGAGGGCGGGCCCACCGGCGAGATCGTCATCGGCGCTTCCGACGTCGGCGAGAGCCTGCTGCTGGCCCAGATCTACGCCGGGGCACTACGCAACGCCGGTGCCGACAACGTCACCGTGCGGCCCCCGGTCGGTGGGCGCGAGGTCGTGGTGAAGGCGCTGGAGGACCGCTCGCTGTCGCTCGTGCCCGAGTACAGTGGCAACCTGCTGCGCTACTTCAACGAGAACACCGGCGCGACCACCCCGAATGAGGTGTACGCCGAGCTGCGGCAGACGCTGCCCGCGCACTTCGAGGTGCTCGAACAGGCGCCGGCTGAGAACACCGACATGCTGGTGGTCCGGCGGGAACTCGCCGACCAGGGAATACGCACCATCTCCGACCTCGCGCCGGGGTGTGGCGAGCTGATCTTCGGCGGGCCTGGTCAGTGGGGCGAGCGGTGGAAGGAACGGATCAAGCAGCTCTACGGCTGTGAGTTCAAGGAGATCCGGACCACCGACACCGGAGGCCCGGTGACCGTCGAGGCGCTGCGCTCGGACGAGGTGCAGGTGGCGGACCTGTTCAGCACGTCGTCCACGATTCGCAGCAACGGCTTCGTGGCGCTGGAAGACGACAAGAACATGTTCCCGGCGCAGAACATCGTGCCGTTCGTGGCCAGGGGAACGCTCACCGAGCGGGAGGTGCGGGCACTGAACGCCGTGTCCGCGGTGCTGACCACGGAGAAGCTGACCGACCTCAATGTCGAGTTCACCGAGGAGAAGCGCAACCCCATCGACATCGCGGAGGGCTTCCTCCGCGAAAACGACCTCGCCTAGAAGCCCCCAAGGCCACCTTTTGCGAACGCAGCGGCGCGCAGCGTCTCCGTTTGGGTGGTGGTGGGAGACGGGTGGGCGCATTCAACGCAACCAAGGTGGCCTTGGGGGCTTACTCAGTCAGGCTTATTCGAAGGCCTTCGCGATGAGGGCCCTCTGCTCGACCTCGTGGACCTTGGACGAGCCTGCCGACGGGGCAGCCATCGGACGGCGAGCCACGACCTGCAGGCCGGCCAATGCCTCCGGGAACTTCCGCGGCAGGTTCAGCCCGAAGAACGGCCACGCACCCTGGTTCTCCGGCTCCTCCTGCACCCAGGCGATCTCCGTGGCGTTGGTGTAGCGCTCGAGCGCCGCGAGCAGCTTCCGCTTCGGCAGCGGGTAGTACTGCTCGATACGGACGATCGCGACGTCCTCGGCCTGCCGCTTGGTGCGCTCGGCTACCAGCTCCCAGTAGAGCTTGCCCGAGGTCAGCAGCACCTTGCGAGCCTTCGCCGGGTCGATTGTGCTGTCGTCGATGACCGAGAGGAACTTGGTCTGCCCGACGAAGTCCTCGACCTTCGAGGTGGCCGCCTTGTTCCGCAGCATCGACTTCGGGGTGAACACCACCAGCGGACGGTTGACGCCGTCGAGTGCGTGCCGCCTCAGCAGGTGGAAGTAGTTCGCCGGGGTGGAGGGCACCGCGACGGTCATCGAGCCCTCGGCGCACAGCTGGAGGAACCGCTCGATCCGGCCGGAGGTGTGGTCGGGGCCCTGCCCCTCGTGGCCGTGCGGCAGCAGCAGCACGACGTCGGAGACCTGGCCCCACTTGGCCTCGCCGGAGGAGATGTACTCGTCGGTGACGGTCTGCGCGCCGTTGACGAAGTCGCCGAACTGCGCCTCCCACATGACGAGCGCGTCCGAGTTGGCCACCGAGTAGCCGTACTCGAAGCCCACTGCCGCGTACTCGGACAGCGCCGAGTCGTAGATCATCACGCGGCCCTGTTCGCCGGCGAGGTGCTGAAGCGGCGAGTACTCCTGGCCGTTCTTGCGGTCGATCAGCACCGAGTGCCGCTGGGTGAACGTGCCGCGCCGCGAGTCCTGCCCGGACAGCCGCACCAGCTTGTTCTCCATCGCCAGGGAGCCGAATGCCAGCAGTTCGCCGAACGCCCAGTCGATGCCACCCTCGCGGGACATCTTGTGCCGCCGTTCCAGCACCGGCTTGACGCGCGGGTGCGGGGTGAAGCCATCGGGCAGCTCGACGAAGGCGTTGCCGATGTGCTCGATGACCTCGCGGGTGACGGCGGTCGGCACCTTCGCGGGGACCTGCTGCTCCCCCTCGACCGAGGGGCTCGGGGCGATCGGGTGCTTCTCCAGCTCCCGCACCTCGTTGAACACGTGCTCCAGTTGGCTGGAGAAGTCGCGCAGGGCGGCCTCGGCCTCTTCCATCGAGATATCGCCGCGGCCGATGAGTGACTCGGTGTAGGTCTTCCGGACGCTGCGCTTGGTGTCGATGATGTCGTACATAGCCGGCTGGGTCATCGACGGGTCGTCGCCCTCGTTGTGGCCGCGGCGCCGGTAGCAGATCATGTCGATCACGACGTCCTTGTTGAACGCCTGCCGGTAGTCCACGGCCAGCCTGGCGACCCAGTAAGCGGCCTCCGGGTCGTCGCCGTTGACGTGGAAGATCGGCGCGCCGATCATCTTCGCGACGTCGGTGGCGTACTGCGACGAGCGGGCGTGCTCGGGTGCGGTGGTGAAGCCGACCTGGTTGTTGATGACGACGTGCACGGTGCCGCCGGTGCGGTAGCCGCGCAGCAGCGCGAGGTTCAGCGTCTCGGCGACCACGCCCTGGCCTGCGAACGCGGCGTCACCGTGCAGCAGCACGGGCAGCACCGTGAAGCCACCGGCCGCGTCGCCCTTGTCGAGCAGGTCCTGCTTGGCGCGCACGATGCCCTCGAGGACCGGGTCGACGGTCTCCAGGTGCGACGGGTTCGCGGTCAGCGAGACCTTCGTCTCCCCGTCGCCGAACATCCGGAAGTACTTGCCCTCGGCGCCGAGGTGGTACTTCACGTCGCCGGAACCGTGGGCCTGGCCCGGGTCGAGGTTGCCCTCGAACTCCTGGAAGATCTGCGAGATCGGCTTGCCGACGATGTTGGCGAGCACGTTGAGTCTGCCCCGGTGCGGCATACCGATGACGACCTCGTCCAGATCGTGCTCGGCCGCCTTGTCCAGCACCGTGTCCAGCAGCGGGATCACCGTCTCGCCGCCCTCGAGCGAGAACCGCTTCTGGCCGACGTACTTCGTCTGCAGGAAGGTCTCGAACGCCTCGGCAGCGTTGAGCTTGGACAGCACGTACTTCTGCACCGAGGCCACGGGCTTCTCGTGAGGCACCTCGACGCGGTCCTGGATCCAGCGCCGCTCATCGGGGTCCAGGATGTGGGTGTACTCGACACCGACCGTACGGCAGTAGGAGTCGCGCAGGACGCCAAGCACGTCGCGCAGCTTCATCCGCTCCTTGCCGGCGAACCCGCCGACCGCGAACTCACGCTCGAGGTCCCACAGGGTGAGACCGTGGGAGAGAATGTCGAGGTCGTCGTGCCGGCGCTGGCGGTAGTTCAGCGGGTCGGTGTCGGCCATCAGGTGGCCGCGCATCCGGTAGGCGTCGATGAGCTCGATGACGCGGGCGGTCTTGTCGACCGAGCCCTCGGGGATGTCCTCGACCCAGCGGATCGGCTCGTAGGGCAGTCGCAGCGAGGTGAAGATGTCGTCGTAGAAGCCGTCGCCGCCGAGCAGCAGCTCGTGGATGAACTTGAGGAACTCGCCCGACTCGGCACCCTGGATGATGCGGTGGTCGTAGGTCGAGGTCAGCGTCATGATCTTGCTGACGCCCAGGTCCGTGAGGGTCTTCTCGCTGGTGCCCTCGAAGTGCGCCGGGTACTGCATCGCGCCGACGCCGATGATCGCGCCCTGCCCGGCCTGCAGCCGCGGCACCGAGTGGTTCGTACCGATGCCGCCCGGGTTGGTCAGCGAGATCGTGGTGCCGGCGAAGTCGTCGGCGGTGAGCTTGTTGTTGCGGGCCTTCTTGACGATCTCCTCGTAGGCCTGCCAGAACTGGAGAAACGTCATGTTCTCCGTGTTCTTGATGGACGCGACAACCAGGGTGCGCTGGCCGTCCTTGCCCTTCATGTCGATGGCGAGGCCGAGGTTGACGTGCTCCGGCGTGATCGAGTACGGCTTCCCGTCGACCAGCGCGTAGTGCCGGTTCAGGTTCGGGAAGTCACGCAGGGCCCGCACCATGGCGTAGCCGATCAGGTGCGTGAAGGAGATCTTCCCACCGCGCGTGCGCTTGAGGTGGTTGTTGATCACGATGCGGTTGTCGGCCATCAGCTTGGCCGGGACGGCGCGCACGCTGGTGGCGGTCGGGACGGTCAGCGAGGCGTCCATGTTCTTCGCGATCGCGGCGGCGGCGCCACGCAGCTGCTTGCGTTCGGGTTCGGTCGCTTCGGCGGGGGCCTGAGGGGCCTTGGCGGGGGCGGGCTTCACCGGCGCGGGCGTCGGGACCGGTGCCGTGGCTGCCGGAGCCTGCTTCGGCTCGACCTTGGGAGCAGCCGGCGGGGCAGGCTTCGGGGCACGGGCGGGCGCGGGCTTGGTGGCAGCCTGTCCGTTTGCTGCTGGGATACGCTCTGCAGTCGCGGTGTCCGGCTTCGACTGGGTCTGCGTGGGCTTGAAATCGGCAAAGAAGTCATGCCACGCGGCGTCTACTGAGGAGGGGTCGGCGAGGAACTGGTCATACATTTCCTCGACGAGCCACTCGTTGGGGCCGAACTGTGACGCAGGGCTGCTGCTGGACACGGCTTGGACTCGCCTCTATCCGTCTCGATCTGGTTGTCCGATTACGCGCATACCAGGCTAACCCCCTCGCCTTGCGCGACGTCATCGAAGTAGGCCAACGCGGCGGCCAGCGGTTTGGGATTTCTCACTGGATCGATCCGGCAAGATTGTCTCCGCGGGGTGTATGCGACTCGCTGGGGGTCTTCGGTCAGGCTACGCTGGCCGGGTTTTGGGGGCAGGTGTGATGCGCAGGGGTCGTCAGCGGTGGTCTGGATGAACTACGGCCCGGGTGCGGGGATGCTCGTCCGGTGGCCGACGATCCCGTCGGTTGGGTACTCGGTGGCTCACCTGCTCGCGATCACCTCGGCCGATGGTCTGGTCAACGGGATCGGCGCGCCTGACAACACAATCGACGGCTTCGCTTCCCGCGCGGTAGGCCGGGCCGCGGCTCCGTGACCTGATCAGAGCCGCGTCCGACGATCGACGATTGCTCTGGGCAAGCTGACTCGGCTAGATCGTGTGCGAGTCGGCGATGCGCAGGGACACGTCCGCGTGGAGTGTGCTCGGGTCACCGGTACGACGACGGAGGCTCAGTGCCGCTCACGATCACGATGTACACGGTGAGTTGCGTGCTGCGAGACGGTGGCGCAAAGGCTGTCTGGTGCCTGTGTCGCGCAGGCTCCCTCGGGTTTCCCTTCGCGCGGGCCGTGTGGGAGCGGGCAGGTCGCGCTCCTGGGCGGGGACTCGCGTGCTGCGCCGGGGGACTCGCGTGCCTGGGCGGGCGACTCGCGTGCTGCGCCGGGGGACTCGCGTGCCTGGGC